>CAIKRN010000087.1 GCA_903829855.1 uncultured Opitutia bacterium | reverse complement strand
CCGCGGACAGACGCACGCACCTCGATCGAGTTCCTGTCCTCTCTCGGGTCAACGGCGGGTTGGGGACAACCCGCCCTACCTTCAGACCGCTGCAAAAAACAATGAACCAAGAACAAGGAACACGCCTAGCGCTGCCTCTCTCCGGCCCTCGTGTCCTCAGGTCCTCTCGTCCTCGTTTACGCCCCATGTCCCCTTGTCACCTTGCCCACGTGCCCCCTCGAAGGCTCCGCCTTCGCTAGGTAGGGACGGCTGTCCCCAGCCGTCCGTCCGCGGACAGACGCACGCACCTCGATCGAGTTCCTGTCCTCTCTCGGGTCAACGGCGGGTTGAGGACAACCCGCCCTACCCAAGACAACTCACTCGCCTGTCGCGATCTTGAGGCGATACTGGCCTTTATTGAGTTCCGCCACGGTGGTGGCGTAGTCGAGCCGAGCCTGAATGAGATCCTGCTGGGATTGCAGGGCTTCCAGGACGATGCCCACCGCGAATTCCTTGCGGGCCAAGGATAGTTTCAAGCCTTGCTCGGCAGAGCGAATGCCTTGTTCCGCGATCTTAAGCTGCTGGCGGAGGAAGCTGACGTGGGCTTGCGCTTCGACGACTTGGCGGATGACCTCGTCGCGCGTGCGGGTTTCGCTCAGCTGGCTTTGGCGCAGGCGTGCTTGGGCTCCTTCGGTGCGCGTGCTGTCAAAAAGACCACCCGCACCAATTTTCCACGAGAGGGTAACCAAGGTATCCGTGCTGTTGCCGAAGTCCTGGCGAGCGGAACTGGTGCTGCCACCTAAGCCGCCCGCGAAGACTTGGGCACCGAGGGTGGGATACAGGGGCGCATAATTCGCGGCATCATCGTTGTGGCGAGCGGCTTCATGCAGCGCACCGGCTTCTTGTAATTCCGGACGCTTCTGTAAAGCAGCTTGGACGAAATCATCCAGCTTCCGGCTGCGATCGGTGATGATGAGCGGAAGCGGGCGATCGTCCGCAGGGATGATGCGCTCGGTGATCTTTAATCGCAGGATCTGGGCGAGTTTAGCGGCTTCAGCGCTGCGGGCGTCTTCGGCCTGCCGAAGCCGAATCTCGAGTCGGTTCGCCTGGGCTTCGGCTCGAAGTTCGTCACCTTTAAAGGCGACTCCCGCTGTCACGCCTCGGGCGATTTGGCCTTGGTATTCGCGGGCGACTTGCAAGGCATCCGTCTGCAGGATCACGGCATGGTGCGCCTTGGTTAAATCGAAATATGCCTGCGTGGCTTGCAGGATTGTCTGCTGGCGTTGGCTGGCGAGGTTATGCTCCGCCGCGAGTGCCAGCTGCTTGGCCGCGAGTCGGCGGTAGACAGCTTCCCCGAGTTCGAGTTGCAGTGCAAGGGTTGCGCCCGCAGAGGCGGATTGCTTGCCGACGTCGGAGACAGGTCCAGCGAAGTTCTGCAGTTGCCCGGTATGATTACGATAGCCGATGCCGGGGGCGAGGGTCGGGAAGAATTGCCAGAGGGCGCCGGCTTCGTTGGCCCGGGCTTCCTTTAAGCGGGCTTCCGCGATTTCAATATCGATACCTTGCGCTCCCGCTAGTTTGAGGACGGTTGGTAGGTCGACGATTTCCTGGGCGACGCAGTTACCCGCGACGAACAGGCAGAGGAGGGCCGAGAGGGTGCGCATCACTTGGCAAGGGTGACGGCTTGGCCGTCGGCGATGGCGGTGGTGCCCACGACGAGGATTTCATCGTTGGCGGTGACGCCGCTGAGGACTTCCAGGTTCACCCCGTCGTTGAAACCAGCCTTGAGGACATGCCGGCGGGCTTTGCCGCCTTCATTGACGTAGGCGGTGGCGACGGCCTTCTCCATAACGATTGCATTCAGCGGTAGCAGGGTCGTGGCCTTATGCGCATCGATGCCGAGTTTGACGTTGGCGAACATGCCGGGCTTGAGAGCGCCGTCAGTGTTCGGGATGACTGCTTCGACGAGCATGGTCTTGCTGGGGTTATCCAGCACGCCGCTGACCCGGGTCACTTTGGCCGCATAAGCCTTAGGGCCGGTGGCTTCAGTGGTTACGCTGAAGGGCTGGCCAACGGACACGAGGTTGGCTTCATATTCCGGCAGGGCTGCCTGAACGCGCACGACCGATGCATCGGTGAGGATGAAAAGCGCTGCCTGACCGCCAGCACTCCCGCCCGTGGCGGCAGGGACGAAGGCGCCTTTGTCCACGGAGCGGCGGCTGATGGTGCCAGCGAAAGGCGCCTTGATCTTGGCGAAGCCGAGGAGGGTGGCGTTGCGTTCCTGCTGGGCCTTGGCCACGGCGAGTTTCGCTTCGGCGTTATCCACGGTCTGACGCATGACGAGGTCCGGGGCCTGTTTGAAGGCCTCTTGCACGCGCTTGAAATCAAGTGCCGCGACCGTCAGTTCGGCCCGCGTCCGGGCTTCGTCTGCGACGAGCTCAGGCACTTCCAATTCAGCGAGGACCGCGCCTGCGGTGACTTGATCGCCGATGTCGACCTTGAGGCTGCTCACGTAGCCGCCGACCTTGGCGTACAGCGCGACCTGCTGGTTCGGACGAACTTCCCCGAGCAGCTGGATGCTCCGAGTGATGTCCCCCGTCTTTAGGTGGGTGACGGTGAGGTCCGCGGCGTGCAGCGAGACGGCACTCACGAGGAGTGCGAGGAGTTTAGGAGACGGCATGGTCTTTGGCGTAATGGGTGCTGTGAGGGTCGTCGGGATCGATGGAAAGAGAATCGCGCGTGACGCTGCCCATGACTGCCGCGTACAGCGCCGGCACCAACGTGAGCGTGGCAAGCGTGCCGAAGAGTAGGCCACCCATGACCGCCCGGGCCAGCGGTGCGGTCTGGCTGCCGGCTTCAGACCAGCCCATGGCCATCGGCACCATGCCCGCGAGCATGGCCAGCGAGGTCATCAGAATTGCACGTAGGCGAGAGCGGCCAGCTTCCTGTACCGCGGCGGCGGCATCCTTGCCGGCCCGTCGGGCCTGCTCTGCGGCGGTAATTAGGAGGATGGAATTCGCGACGGCGACGCCGACGGCCATGATGGCTCCGATGTAACTTTCAATGTTCAGGGTGGAGAGGGTGGCGTAAAGTCCAAGCAGCACGCCGGCGATGACGACGGGAAGTGAGGCGAGCACGACTCCGGCTAGGCGGAGGCTCTGGAAGTTGGCGGTGAGCAAGAGTAAGATTAATAAGAGCGCGATCAGCAGCCCCCGACCCAATCCGGCGAAGAGTTCGCGCAGCGGGGTGACTTGACCGCGAAGATCGACTTTCACCTTAGCCGGCGGCTTGCCCGCGGCGGCGATGGCCTCGTCAATCCGGGTCGCCAGATGGCCGAGGTCGGTGCCGGCGTAATTCGCGGTGAGCGTCGCGAGTCGTTGCATGTTATAGCGGTCATACTGCGCGACGCTGGTGCTTTCCTTGATGATCGCGATGGAGCGCAGTAAGACGGAGGTTTGATTCGTTCCGCCGACGGGTAGGTTGGCGAGGTCTTCGATGTTCTTGGTTTGGGTCGTCGGAATTTGGACCTGCACCTGGAAGGCGACACCGGTCTTGGGGTCCGCCCAATAACTGGAAAGAAGGAAGCGGCTTGAGCCGGTGGCTTCAACCACGGAGCGAGCAGCGTCATGGTGTTTGATGCCCATGAGCCCAGCCTTCTCGCGATTAATATTCACTTCGAGGGTCGGGGTATCGAGGTTCTGGGCGAACTGGATGTCGCGCAGTTCGGGAATCTTGGCGAGTTCTTTGCGAATGGCGTCAGCGTGGCTGCGATTATCTGCGAGCGTCGGTCCGCTGATGGCAATCTCCACTGGGGTCTGCGAGCCGAAGCTCATGACGCGGCTGACGATGTCGGCGGGTTCGAAGGAGAGGCGTACGTCAGGCATCGCGATGCCGAGGCGCCGACGGAGGTTTTCCTTCACCTGATCGAGGTTCACTTTCGCCCCGGGTTTTAACTGTACTTGCAAGGTAGCTTCATCCGACCCGCTGTTCCAAGCGTGGATGAGGCTGACGGGATAGTTGGGCGCATGCACTCCGACAAGTCCGAGGGTGGTGCCGATGTTCTCGGCTCCGATCTCACCCTTGATCACACTCAAGGCCTGGAGGGCGAATTGTTCCGTGCGATCAAGCTTGGTGCCGGCGGGTGCACGGAGGCGCACTTGGAGCTGACCGTTGTTCGCCGCGGGGAAGATTTCCCGCCCAATGGTGGGCGTGAGCCAGACGAGTAGGGCGACGGAGCCGATGAGGCCACCGAGCACGACCACGGTGCGCATTGCGAGGACGGAGCCCAGCAGGCCGGCGTAACGTGCCTGGAGTCGGTCGAAGAAGCCGGCTTGATGGGTTTCGCCTTTGCGTAGTAGCCAAATGGCAAGCACTGGCAAAAGCGTGGAGGATAGCAGAAACGAGGCGATCATGCTGAACCCGACGGCCAACGACAGCGGCAGGAATAGCGCCCGAGCCGCGCCTTCCATAAAGAGGGAGGGGAGGAATACAGCGACGACACATAGCATCGCTAGGAAGCGTGGCGCAGCGGTCGCTCGAATTGCGTTACGCACAGCTTGCGCGATGGGCAGGCCTTTTTCGCGCTCTTGTTGAATGGCCTCGATGGCGACGGTCGCTTCGTCGACCAAGATGCCCACGGCCAAGGCCAGGCCGCCTAAGGTCATGAGGTTGATGGTCTGGCCGCCAAGCCAGAGTCCCAGCACCGCCATCAGGAGCGCGAGTGGGATATTGATCACGACAATCAAGGTGCTGCGTGCGTCGCGCAGGAAGATGAGGACCATCAGTCCGGTCAGTGCGGCCCCGAGGACGGCTTCAAGGAAAAGGTCATCAATGGCCCGCGCGACAATGCCGCTCTGGTCCATTTCATACGTGACCTTGATGTCCGAGGGAACGGCTGCCTGGAAGACGCCGAGGTTTTGCTTCACAAGGCTGACCACGGAAAGGGTCGAGGCATCTGACCGCTTGGTGACGGGGATGTAGACGGTGCGGCGTCCATCCACGAGGGCGTAACTGGTGACGGCGTCCGCCCCGTCGACGACTTGGGCGATATCGCGAATAAGAATAGGCGGGTTCTGGCCCGGACGCACGGGGACGTTCTCGAATTCTTTGATATTCTTGATCGTGGAGTTGATGGGAACGATCAGGTTCTGGTCGCCCAGCGTGATGTTGCCCGCGGGCGTAATCGTATTCGTTCCCGCCAACGCGGCCGCTACTTCTTCGGGTGTGACCCCGGTGCTGCGTAGTCGGTCCGGGATCAGGTTGATGAGGATGGAACGGGCGCTGCCACCGAAGGGTGGGGGCGCCGATACGCCAGGTAAGGTCGCGAAGAGCGGGCGCACGGTGTTGAGCGCGGCATCTTGTAGCTGGGCGACGCTGCGTGTCTCGCTCGCAAACACCAGCTGGCCCACGGCCACGCTGCCGGCGTCAAAGCGCATGACGAACGGCGGCACGGTGCCCGGGGGCATCATGGCACGCGCCCGATTCACATAACTGACCGTCTCGCTCATGGCCTGTGACATGTCCGTTCCGGGATGGAACTGGAGTTTCATGATCGCCGCCCCCTGAATGTTCTTCGATTCGACGTGTTCGATGCCAGTGATGTACAGGAAGTGATATTCGTAATAATACGTCAGGAAGCCTTCCATCTGCGCCGCATCCATCCCGCCGAACGGCTGGGCGACGTAGATGGTCGGTATGTTGAGAGGGGGGAAGACGTCCTTGGCCATGCGCTGCAGGCCAAAGAGGCCGGCCAGGACAAGTCCGATGACTAAGACCACAAGGGTGACCGGTCGACGGAGGACTAAGGTGAGGAAATTCATGGGGTGGACAGTAGGATAACCGCCGTAAGCCTCAAAGGTTTCGGTTATGTGACGATAATGTCAATGGCCCGCGGTGCAAAGCCCCGCGTGGGGACCTGCTGCGAAGCTAGGTAGGGATGCGATGACATCGCATCCGCTGTCTTTAGGTAGGGACGCGTCGGCGACGCGTCCGCCTGTCTCGAGGGTGGGGCAGCACCGCGTGCTGCCCTAGCTGCCTCTGT
>CAIKRN010000086.1 GCA_903829855.1 uncultured Opitutia bacterium | reverse complement strand
TTCTCGAAATCAGGGCATGAGCGCTAAACTCTTCGGTACGGACGGTATCCGCGGTCGAGCTAACGAATATCCCATCACGCCCGAAATCGCGTTACGGATCGGCCAGGCGATTTCGCGCGTGTTACGCTCCAGTGGGGCGAATCACAATCGGGTGATCATTGGCAAGGACACGCGGATTTCAGGCTACATGTTGGAGACGGCGCTGACCAGTGGCTTGGTTTCGAGCGGGATGGATGTCTTCTTGGTCGGCCCGATGCCGACGCCGGCGGTGGCCCATCTAACGAAGTCGATGGGCTGCGGTGCGGGCATTATGCTCACGGCCTCTCATAATCCTTATGAAGATAATGGCTTAAAGATTTTTGGTCCGGATGGTTATAAACTTTCCGATGAGCTCGAGGCATTGGTGGAGCAAGAAGTGCTTTATGATGTGAAAGCCAATGGCGTCACCGGCGACAAGATCGGCAAAGCTTACCGCATCGACGATGCCCGCGGTCGGTACATCGAATACGCCAAGCAGAGTCTTGGTCAGGCCTATCTGGACGGCATGAAAATCGTGGTCGATTGCGGGCATGGTGCCGGCTACTTGCTGGCACCACTGATCTTTAAGGAACTGGGTGCCAAGGTCGTCAAACTTGGTGTCGAGCCGGATGGACTGAATATCAATGCAGGCTTCGGTGCGCTGCATCCAGACGCAGCGGGTAAAGTTGTCCGGGAGCAAGGGGCGGATATCGGGATTTCACTCGATGGTGATGCGGATCGGGTAATTTTTACCGACGCCTCCGGTGTAAGTATTTCTGGCGACCGTATTTTGGCTCTCTGTGCCCTTGCGTTGAAGGAAGAGGGTAAGTTGAAGGGTAATACGATGGTTTGTACGGTGATGTCGAATCTGGGCCTACACGAGTCTATGCGTCAGGCAGGCATCGGTGTCGTGACCACCGCGGTCAGTGACCGCTATGTGATCGAGGCTCTGCGTAAAGGTGGGTATTCATTCGGCGGCGAGAATTCGGGGCATCTCATTTTTGCCGACCATGCCACCACGGGTGATGGCATCATGAGCGCGTTGCAGGTGCTGCGAATCATGCGGAATAAAGGTGCGACCATCGCTCAGTTGGCGAATTGCATGCGCGAGTATCCCCAGTCGTTGGTAAACATGAAAGTTCGCTCCCGGATTCCGCTAGGACAGCTTGACTCCTTGCAGGCCGAACTACGTAAGGCTGAGGCGGCTTTCGGCCAAGCCGGCCGCCACCTGATTCGCTATTCGGGTACGGAGGACAAACTCCGTATCCTGGTCGAACACCAACAGCAGTCGGAGGTAGATCGCTGGTCGCTGACTTTTCGTCAGGCGATTGAGAAGGACTTCGCCAAAATTTAATCATGGCCACTTTCTATCTGGGAGAAACACGGGGAAACCCTTCCATGGCGGTGTTGTCGCCCCGGCCGCTGGCCGAGTTCTTGGTCGGGAATATCCCTCTGCGCCAGCACCAGTTAATGGTCTTGTCGGCGGCCTGTCTTATTCCTGGGACTGAAACGAAGCATGATATCCTCGTCGATGGTGCGGCGTGGCTGGAATTAGTTGATGTACTCACGTTTCTGGCTGCCGACCAGGCGCAGGCCCTGACGACTCCTCTTGGGCAGGTCCTGCTGACCCGACCGTCTGGGCACGGGCCCGCCGTGGTCAGTGGTAGGTCTTTCCACCTTTCGCATCCTTGGGAGCTATTGACCGCTAATGAACGCGTACTCGCGGCTAAGTTGGAATATACGCGCGCGGCTGAATATCACCCGTCCCTCTATGTGGACGGACGGCTGCAGGTCGGTCCGGGCACGAAGATTCTCCCGGGTGTGGTAATCGAGGGCGACGTCATCATCGGAGCTGACTGTAAAATTGGTCCTAACTGCTATATCCGTGGGGCGACTTCGGTCGGCGATGGTTGTCATGTCGGCCAAGCCGTGGAGTTAAAGAACTCGCTCCTCATGACCGGGACTAATGTTGGCCATCTTTCGTATGTCGGCGACTCCGTGCTGGGCATGAAAGTCAATCTGGGGGCAGGAACCGTGACCTCGAACCTCCGACATGATGGCAAGAATCACCGCAGTATGGTTGGGGGCGTCCTCATCGATACTGGGCGACGCAAATTCGGCGCCATCATCGGTGACAACGTTCATACCGGCATTCACACCTCCATTTACCCTGGCCGGAAGCTCGCACCAGGCGCGATCACCCGCCCGGGCATCATCGTGGAGCACGATATTCTTTCCTAATTTATGTGCGGCATCGTCGGATATGTCGGCCGATCTCCGGCCGCTCCCATTCTCATCGGAGGACTGCGTCGGCTTGAATATCGAGGCTATGATTCCTCGGGCTTGGCCCTGCAGGATGGTGCTTCAATCCTGACCGCTCGGGCCGTCGGTAAGGTGGCACGTTTGGCCGATAAGGTGCGTTTGGCTTGGCCAGAAGAGCATCAGGCAAAATGCACGGTCGGAATCGCACATACGCGTTGGGCCACCCATGGAGCACCGACGGAGGCGAATGCCCATCCTCACGCCGATGCCTCCCGCCGAATTGCCTTAGTCCATAACGGCATCATCGAGAATTACCGAATTATTCGGGCTAAGTTGGAGGCCAAGGGCCATCACTTCGATTCCGAGACGGATACCGAGGCCCTGTCTCGACTGGTGGGAGAGTTTTACCGCGGAGATTTACGTAAGGCCGTCATTCAGGCACTCCGTCAGGTTGAGGGAGCGTATGGAATCGCGGTGATTTCGGCTGACGAACCTGGGAAAATCGTCGTTGCCCGCAAGGGGAGTCCTTTGGTCATTGGCGTGGGGGAGGGGGAATGCTTGGTGGCTTCCGACCCCTCGGCGTTAATCGCGCATACCCGTCGGGTAATCTATTTGGATGATGGCGATGTGGCGCTGGTCACGGCTGATTCCGTTGAAATCACGGACTTGAATCATTCGCCGATTGACCGCGATGTCGCTGAGCTTGGCTTTGAAGCTGACGCAGTAGAGAAGGCCGGTTTCGAGCATTTCATGCTCAAAGAGATTTATGAGCAGCCGGAGTCCGTACGTAATGCCTTAAGAGGGCGCCTGGATGTTCCGAATGGCACGGCCGTCCTTTCGGGAATCAGTTCTTCCGCCCGGGAGCTGCTCGAGATGCAGCGTATCATTATGGTGGGTTGCGGCACCTCGCTCCATGCGGGGATGGTTGGCGATTTTGCTTTTGAAGATGTGGCGGCGATTCCCGCGGAAGCTCAGCAGGCGGCGGAATTTCGCTATCGTAACCCCTTGGTGGATGGTCGGGACCTGGTGATTGGGATCTCGCAATCAGGGGAGACGGCTGACACGCTCGCAGCGATCCGGGAAGCTAAAGACAAGGGTGCCATGGTCATCGGCTTGGTGAATGTGGTGGGGTCGACCATCGCACGGGAGACGGGTCGCGGCGTTTACCTGCACGCGGGCCCCGAAATCTCTGTGGCTTCGACGAAGGCTTTCACGGGTCAGGTTGCGGTGTTGTTGTTGATGGCTTTGAAGCTCGGGCGCGGTCGGCGTCTATCCCGTGAGCGCGGGCAACTTCTGGCTGCGGAAATCGCCCGGTTGCCTGAATTAATTGAGAAAGTCCTCCTGCAGAACGAGGCAATCGCTAAGGTCGCCGAAAAATTAGTGCAGCATGAGCATGCTTTTTTCCTGGGTCGTGGTCCGATGTACCCGGTCGCCCTCGAGGGGGCACTGAAGCTCAAGGAAATCTCTTATATCCACGCCGAGGGCTATCATGCCGCCGAACTCAAGCATGGACCGATTGCCTTGCTCACCCCGGGCACCCCCGTGGTGGTGCTCGCCAACCGCTCCCCGGTCCTCGATAAGGTTCTCAGTAATGCCGAAGAATGCAAAGCCCGTGGAGCACGAATCATCGCGTTAATCACGGCGGACGGAGCGGGGGCGGCCGTGGCCGATGACGTCATTCAGATACCGGACTGTGATCCTTTGGTCGCCACCGTGCCCGCCACGGTTGCGTTGCAGCTTTTAGCCTATCACGTCGCCCGACTTCGCGGCTGCGGTATCGATCAACCGCGGAATCTCGCGAAATCGGTGACCGTTGAGTAGGGGTTTGATACTAGAAATATTACCCAACTTCCTGCGATTGCATGGGCTCATTAGGCGGGGCTTGCTGGAGGGGCTATGAAAGATTCCTCCAAGAAGAAATGCCGTTGCTGTCAGAAAGAACGCCCCTTGGCGCTCTTTCACCGCCTCGCCGGCACCACTGCCATTCATCCCTTCTGTCGCCCCTGTCTGGCGAGCACGGTGCGCCAGCGGACGGCTGACCGTTCCAGTCGACGGGTGCAGACTAAGCGCGATTGTGCGCAATGCGGGCAGCAACTGCCCCTCCAGATGTTCCACTGGTTACGGGCCTCGAACAGCTATCACAGTTACTGCCGCCCGTGTCATGCCGCTTACATGGCCGAACGTTACCGCCGGCTCTCGGAGGCCCGGAAGCGCGCTTAAAAAGAATTCCCGCTGGTGGCTGGACCGGGACTTGAACCCGGAACCAATTGATTAAGAGTCAACTGCTCTACCATTGAGCTATCCAGCCAGACAGCGGGATGTGAATGAGTGCAAGACGCGGACGGGATTTCAAGAGCAAACGCACTTAATTCATCGAGACGCCCGCAGGCTTGTAAAATGGGTTGTTCAAAGTGGCCGGACCGGGACTCGAACCCGGAACCAATTGATTAAAAGTCAACTGCTCTACCATTGAGCTATCCGGCCAACCGAACGGTGCGATTACGACACGCCCAGCGGCGTGGGTAAAGAAAAATTGAACCTCAGCGGTGCCCGCGTTGCCGCACGGCCTCGAAAAGGCAGACGCCCGCAGAGACCGAGACATTGAGGCAGGGGACGCTGCCGAGCATCGGGATGCGGAGGAGGAAATCGCAGGTCTCGGCTGTCAGGTGACGGATTCCGTCGCCCTCGGCGCCGAGGATGATGGCCAGCGGGCCAGTTAGTTTGGCGGCAAACAAGGACTGGCTGGCTTTGTGGTCAGAGGTTCCCGCGATCCAGACGCCAGCATCCTTGAGTTTACCGAGCGCATTCCGGAGGTTGTTGGCCTGGACGATGGGCATCGCTTCGGCTGCCCCGACCGCGACTTTGCGCACGGTCTCGGTGACGGGTGCGGAGTTTTTGCGGGTGATGATTACGAAGGTACAACCGGCACAATCGGCGTTGCGAAGGCAGGCACCGAGGTTGTGCGGATCCTGAACGCCATCGAGGACGAGAATCAGGGGGTCCTTCACGTCCTTCAGTAGGGCGGGGATGTCGCCTTCATCGTAAAGCTTCAGCGGCCGAAGGAGGTCGGCGTGACGTGGGGCGCGATCGTTGCTCCGGGCCATGGGTTATGAGCGGCGGGCTAACCGACCTTGGGCATGGAGTGCTTCGGCGATCTGAATCGCATTAAGCGCTGCACCTTTCCAGAGCTGGTCACCGGAAATCCAAAGGGAGAGACCGTTGTCAAAAAGGGAGTCCTTGCGGATTCGCCCCACGCCGCACTTTTCCTTGCCGGCATAGTCGAGGGGCATCGGATACTTCTTGTTGGCCGGATCGTCGCAGAGTTCCGCGCCTGGAAACGCGGAAATGGCCTGACGGGCGACGGCAATGTCGACGGGGCGTTCGAATTCGGCGCTGATCGCAATCGAATGGGCGCGAAAGACTGGAACGCGGACGCAGGTTGTGCTGACCTTGAGGCCAGGCAGGTCCATAATCTTCCGTCCTTCATTGAGCATCTTCATCTCTTCCTTGGTATAACCATCCTCGAGGAAGGAATCCACCTGGGGGATGACATTGAAGTTAATCGTGTGCGGGTAGACCTTGGCGGGAAGGCTTTCGCCTTTGGCCCACGCGCGGGCTTGGCCGTCCAACTCACGCATGGCTTCTGCCCCGGTGCCCGAGACGGCTTGGTAGGTGGAGGCGAAGAACTTCTTTAAGCCGAAGGCCAGATGGAGCGGGTAGAGCCCCATCAGGGCGATGGCAGTCGAGCAGTTGGGGTTCGCGATAATACCCTTATGATTGGCCAGGTGGTGGGCGTTGATTTCGGGCACCACGAGCGGTACCTCCGGCAGCATGCGGAAGGCGGAACTGTTATCGATGACGATGCAGCCGCGTTTGACGGCTTCCGGGGCTAGGGCCAGGGAGATGGAGCCTCCGGCGCTGAAGATCGCGAAGTCAAGGCCCTCAAAGGCTTCGGGCTTGGCTTCCTGGACGATCCACTCCTTGCCGGCATAGCTGACCTTGGAGCCAGCCGAGCGGGCGGAAGCGAGGGGGCGGAGTTCGGCCACGGGGAAGTTCCGCTTAGCCATAAGTGCCAGCAGTTCTTGACCGACCGCGCCTGTCACGCCCACGATGCCGATACGATATGCCATGTTCTGATTTCGAGTTAGGTTTGAAGAAGGAGGTGACCGAACGCCTGAAAGGGCTGAGTCTGCCTTTAGCGGAAGATTGCATCGTTGTGTCGATTGACCAGCAAAAACTATGGCATTTCAGCGGGTCAGATTGCGAAACCTACGTCGTTAGCACTGCTCGGGCGGGACGAGGCTGCGTTCAGGATTCCCTGCAGACCCCCGTGGGGCTGCATCAGGTCGCCGAGAAGATCGGCGACGGTGCCCAGGTGGGCATGGTGTTCAAGGCCCGTCAGCCGACAGGTAGGCTCGCCGCCGAATGGCCGACGCCTGAAGACAATCTGATCACCTCGCGCATCCTCTGGCTCGAGGGATTAGAGGCAGGCCTTAACCAAGGGATCGATGCCGAAGGTCGCGTCGTCGACACACGTCGCCGCTTCGTCTATATCCACGGCACGAATCAGGCAGGTACGCTCGGAAGTCCCAATAGCCATGGTTGCGTGCTCCTTTCCGATGCGGACGTGATCCGGCTCTACGGTAAGGTGTCGGTGGGAATCTGCGTGCTGATCAGGGATTAGCGGGCCGCGTCTGGCTTCTCTTCTAGGTTCACCTTCACCGCAATCGGCCACCAAGTCTCCAGCATCTCCTTGACCACTGGGCCGGCGGTTTTTCCACCCCAAGTGTTGGTGTCGAGTTGTCCTTCAATTAAGACGCAGAAAGCAACGGCGGGATCTTTCGCGGGGGCATAGCCAATCATCCAAGCGAGGTGGGCTTTTTTGCCGTCTTTAAAGTATTCGGCGGTCCCCGTTTTGGCTGCGTACGGTAGTCCGGGGATTTTTCCCGTCTTGCCGGTGCCTTCCTCGACACATCGTTCTAACCCCGATTTAAGCGCGGTGTACTGTGCGGTAGTGAGGCCAATGGGAGCGGCCCCGGGATGGGTGCCGCCGCGCAAGTCATGAATAATATAGGGAGTCGTCCGAGTTTCATTTCGTGCGACCGAAGCGGCAACGCAGGCCATGTGCAGGGGCGTCGTGAGGAGGTAGCCTTGCCCGATGGCTAAGTTGGCAGTGTCGCCCGGAGTCCACGCTCCACCGCCGATCTTTAACTTATAAGCAGGGTCGGGTACGACCAATCTCTTGTCGGCCGGATAAGGCAGGGCGGTCGCTTCCTTGTAGTTGTTTTCCGTATCCCCAGGTGTCTTGAGCAGCGGCGTGTCGAGGCCGAATCGACGAGCTTCATCGTGAAGTTTATCGATGCCCGTGCGCAAGCCGACTTGGTAATTCCAAACGTTACAGGACACCGCCAGCATCTTTTCAAGGTCGACTTGCCCGTAGCCCGCAGGTTCATGCTCCGGGAAATCACGATTGCCGACCCGGAAGCTGGGGCCGCAGTCCAGAATATCGTCCCAATCGACAACTTTATTCCGCATACCCGCGATGGCAGTGATGATTTTAAAAGTCGAGCCAGGGGCGTAGAGGCCTTGGATGGAGCGGTTGAGCCATCCCCCGGCATCATCTATCTCTTTGAAGTAGGTATTCGTTACGCGGTCGGCAAGGCGGTTGGGGTCAAAGGTGGGTTGGCTGGCGAGCGCCAGAATCTCTCCAGTATGAACGTCCATCATGACCGCGGCGCCGGGCAGGACGGTGCCCTGCGGGTCCCGGATTTTGCTGAGAGCCCCTTCGGCGGCAGCTTGAATGCGCCAGTCCAAGGAAAGTGTGGCATGCGAGCCTTGCTGGGGGTCGCTTACTTTGAGGCGATTCTGGTTATAGCCGGCGGATGTCTTCGACCAGAGTTCCCAGCCGCTGTTGCCGCGTAGTAATGTGTCGAACGTTTCCTCAATGCCGGCTGCGCCTTTCTTGCCTGAGTACTGAAGTTTCTGTAACGAATCCATCTTGGTGTCAGCCAGATCTTCGACGTTGGGTGGAAGTTCGTCGGAGTCTTTTACGTAGCCGAGTACATGGGCGGCCAGAGTGCCATGAGGGTAGGTACGAATGATGTCGGATTCGAGACGGATGGGGCCGTCGACTGGGAATTGTTCAATGAAGCGGGCAACCGCCTTCATGCCGTCTTGCGGTGAAAGTGCTTGTCCCGTCCCAGGGAAGGCGAGGTCAGTTACGAGGGTGTAGGGAAGCGGTCTACGTTCACGTAAGTGTTTACGCAGGTCATCAATCGAGACGAAGCGTTCTCCCGGTGAGGTCACTGCCGGAACCTTAATCCGGCTAGATTTCGCTGATTTATTAGTTTCATCGATCACGAACCAAATCTTATCCAACCATCGTTGAAGTACGTATTTGCGTGCGTTCTCCTGGAGTTTTTCGCGATCCAGGGTGGCCGCCTCACGGGCTTTCTCCGCCGCCAAGAGTTTTAAGTATTCGGCGCGGAATTCTTTTTGCAGGGCGGCAAGGTCCGCTTTGACGCTCCAGCGAGCGCGGTTGTCGACGAGGATTTCACCATTCCGGTCGTAGATGCGTCCGCGGGCGGGCGGGAGAATGACAATGCGGCGACTTTGTGATTCTGAGACGGCCTTTAATTTTCCTGATTCTACGAGCTGGCGGAAGCCGAGGCCGACGGAGACGTAGATGAACCCGATCGCAAAGAAGAAGAAGACGCCGTATAGTCTAAGGCGATCGATAGGCGTCGAGGGAAGGACCTTGCCGGGAAGTTCTTCTTTCATGGCGTGTCTGCTGCGGGCGGCACCCCGATGCGGTCCATGGCGTAATTCTGAACGAGTGAAATTGGGATGTAGAGAGCAGCGCCGATGAGTGCGGCGAGTGCAACTTGTAGAGCAAAATGGGTGAGGGTGCTATTGCTGCTAGGTGCTTCGGTGGTGCTGAGCGCTAGTGCGGTGGCCGCGGCCCACGCTGTGCAGGCTAAGGTATTCGAGATGATGGCGCCGCGGAGAAGGCCGGGGGCGTTGCGGAGCAATGGTTTATTCGCTGTCAGGAAAATGCTGATCGCCACAAGGGTGAAGGCGAGAACCCCGTCGGGAATCGGTCTCCGGGCTTCAAACAGGAAGCCAACGCAGGCGGCAAAGGGGATGGCTTGAATGGGCCGCAGGCGTCGGCAGGGGGCCACGATGCAGACTCCTGAGATGAACACCACGAAGCCGCCTCTCGCTAACACATCTGAGGCGAGATCGGCACCCAGTAGCCATGGGTAGGTCGCCAAGAGCATGATGAGCCAAGCCCAGCCCATGACTATTGGAACTGGTCTCCCTGCAGCAGTGCTTCGCCAGGGTTTTGATGAAGAGGGACGAGCACGGAGACTTCCTGAAGGTTGTAGAGTTCGCGGGATGGGTTGAGTCGCCCTTCTTTGAAGCTGGAACCTGGCTTGGTGGCTTTGGAATCCAGGTCGACCGTGCCGAGGACGAGGCGACTGGGAAAAACGCCGCCCATGCCCGTCGTAAACGCTTTGGGGGACTGCAGTGTTCCCGTAGAGTAATCGTTAGGGATGACGCTGATGCGTGCTTGTGGCGTGCGCAGTGAATTGCCCGCGAGTCCGTTGATGAGCACGATGCTATTCTGGTCATCGCCTTCAAGGAAGGCGGTGCAACGGAAGCCCGGGCTGGTGACCAGATCGACTTCGCTGGTAGTGAGGTGGACGGCGGTCACTCGGCCGACGACGGAGTTGCCGAAGATCACCGGGGCGCCCGGACGGATGCCGTCATTGCGGCCTTTCCGAATGACGATCCGATTCCACCACGACGAACTATCACGAGTAGCGACGCGGGCGACGACCGACATGTAATCCGCAGGCACGGTGTACCGGGTGATTTCGCGGAGTCGGGTGTTTTCGCGTCTGACGTCATCCAGTGAGGCCAGTTTTAATTCCAAGGCAGCATTCACACGGGCAAGGTCGCGACCGGCGAGCGCCATTTCTTCACTACTACGGCTTTTAAGTTCCCAGAAGCGGGCGAGATCCCTACTTTTGGAAACCAGATGTAGACCGGGGGCTTGGAATTCCGTGAAGGCCTCGCGATTGAAGCGACGCACGGTGCTGGGCATGAAAATCCAGACGGCCAAAAAGATCGTCAGGGCGACATACGAAGCACGAGCTCCTCGGCGATTCTGGTCCATGTGGCGGGTTAGCCCGCAGGGGCTTATTCGCGACCGCTCCAGCGGGAGGAGTTGGCCAAGATTTTACCAGTGCCATTAACCACGGCGCAGAGAGGGTCTTCGGCCACGAAGACCGGCAGACCGGTGGCTTCGGAGATCGCTCGGTCAATCTTGCGAATCAGCGAGCCGCCGCCGGCCAGCACGATGCCACGATCGACAAGGTCGGATGAGAGTTCGGGCGGAATGCGCTCCAATGAGCCTTTCACCGCTTCGATGATTTGGTTGATGTTGTCCGCCATGGCTTCGCGGACTTCCTGTGAGGTCAAGTGGAGTTGGCGGGGCAGGCCGGTGACATTGTCCCGTCCTTTCACTTCGAAGGTAAGTTCCTGCTCAAGCGCGTAAGCCGAACCGATCTTAATTTTGATTTCTTCCGCGGTGCGCTCACCGATGATGAGATTGTACGAATTGCGGATGTACTTGATAATCGACATGTCGAACTCATCACCGCCGACGCGAATCGAACGGGCGTGGACGATGCCGCCTAGGGAGAGGACGGCGACTTCCGTGGTGCCACCGCCAATGTCGACGATCATTGACCCCGTCGGTTCTTCGACGGGTAGGCCAACGCCAATCGCCGAGGCGACAGGCTCAGGGATGGTGATGACGTCATCAGCGCCCGCACGATAAGCGGAATCCATGACGGCACGACGTTCGACGGCCGTGATGCCATAAGGCACGGCCACCACGACCGTAAGATTGGTGAAGAGCGATTTCCGTGCGACCTTGCCGATAAAGTAGCGGAGCATGTGCTCGCTGATTTCGAAGTCGGCGATGACACCGTCTTTCATCGGACGCAGTGCCTGAATATCGCCAGGGGTTCGGCCCAGCATCATGCGTGCTTCATTGCCGACAGCGATGGGCTTGCGA
>CAIKRN010000085.1 GCA_903829855.1 uncultured Opitutia bacterium | reverse complement strand
CGCGAACGGACGGCTGGGGACAGCGATCCCTACCTCGCGGCATGTTCGGGCCCGTTGCATTTACTGCCATTTGAACAAGTGCCGTTGACGGGGGTCAAATACCCGTAGAAATAAGAGCCTCCCCATGAGAAACCCCGCCTCTGCCCTGCTCGCCTTCTTGCTGGCCGGCCTCGCCCCGATCTCCGCCCAGGATGGCTTCAAATCGATCTTCGACGGCAAGACCCTCGCGGGCTGGGACGGCAACCCGGACCTCTGGTCCGTCGAAGATGGCGCCCTTACTGGTAAGACCAAGGGCCCGGACCATCTCGCATATAATCAATTCCTCATTTGGCGTGGCGGGGCCCCGAAGAACTTTGAGTTCCACGCTAAGGCTCGCTGCTCGGCCAGCAACTCCGGCATCCAGTACCGCAGCAAGGAAATCGCCGGCTCCAAGTGGGCCATCGGAGGTTACCAGTGCGACATTCACCCCAACAAGGCGAACAACGGCAGCATCTATGAAGAGCGCGGACGCGGGGTCCTCGTGACCAACGGTCAGAGCGTCATCATCGATGATAAGTCTGATAAATGGCTAGCCGCTGAACATGACGCCGTCCTCGCCGACATGAAGGGTTGGCATGACTTCACCATCATCGCACAAGGCAACCATCTCATCCAAAAAATCGATGGTAAGGTCACCATTGATCTCGTCGACCATGACGAAAAAGGCCGCGCCCTCGAAGGACTCATTGCCCTACAGCTGCACCGCGGGCCGGCCATGATTGCCCAGTTCAAGGACATCTTCCTCAAAGAGCTTCCCGAGGGCGGAGTCCTTTCGCTGGAGAAGAATCCCATTCCGAGCGATGCCCAGAAAATCGAGAAGCCGGCACCCAAGAAGAAAGTCGCACCTAAAACCGAAAGCCTCGTAAAGCCTGCCACCAAGGCCTTCCTCCAGCTGGCCGCTGACATCCCCGCTGCCCCCAAGGCGAAGGCCAAGGCCAAAGCACCGGCCAAGAAAGCCGACCCCAATGCCGGCATGGCCATCGGCGAGAACAAGGCCACGCCCGTCGAGCGCATCAAAGCCCCCGAAGGCTTCAAAGTAGAACTGCTCTATTCAGTACCAGGAGACACGCAGGGCTCCTGGGTCGCACTCTGTGCCGACGACAAGGGCCGCATCTACGCGTGCGATCAATACGGCGAACTTTATCGCTTCCCGGCCCCGGCCGCTGGCCAGACCCTCCAGGCCGCTGACATTAAGAAAATGCCGGCCAATATCCGGGCCATCAACGGCATGGTTTGGGCCTTCGGCGCCCTGTACGTCGGCGTCAACGATTACGAGAAGAAGATTCCCAGCGGTTTTTATCGTCTCAGCGACAGCAAGGGCGACGACCAGATCGACAAGGTGGAGCTCCTCCGCGCGATCGACTCTGGCGGCGACCATGGTGTGCACAAGGTAGTCGTGACGCAGGACCAACAGGGCTTCTACCTCATCAGCGGCAACAACGCCGTGAAGACTGAGACCGCCGCCACTTCGCCCGTCGCACCGCTCTGGGGTGATGACCATCTCCTGCCCCGCATGCCGGACGGTCGCGGCCATAATCGCCACGTGCTTGCCCCGGGTGGCATCGTCTACCGCATCAGCAAGGATGGAAAAACCTTCGAGACCTTCGCGAGCGGCTTCCGTAATATCTATGGCGGGGCGATCAATCGCGCCGGCGACTTGTTCACTTACGATGCCGACATGGAGTACGACTTCAACACCTCCTGGTACCGCCCCACGCGCATCAACCACGTCGTCAGCGGTGGTGAATACGGCTGGCGCAATGGTGCCGGTAAGTATCCCGAATTCTATCCCGACAACCTGCCAGCTACGCTCAACATCGGCCCCGGCTCGCCCACCGGCGTCGCGTTTGGGTACGGCGCGAAATTCCCCGCGAAATATCAAGAGGCCATGTACGCCCTCGATTGGAGCTGGGGGAAGATATACGCCGTCACGCTCAAACCGCAGGGTGCGAGCTATGTCGGCACCAAGGAAGAGTTCATCGGCGGAGCCCCCCTGCCCGTTACCGACCTATTCATCCACCCGCAGGATGGCGCGATGTATTTCGCCATCGGCGGACGCAAGGTCCAGTCTGGCCTCTATCGCGTGACTTACGTCGGCAAGGAATCCACGAACACGATTAAGTATCAGCCCGAAGGCCCTTCGGCGGAAGTCGTCGCGCGCAAGTCGCTCGAGAAGTTCCATGGACACCAGGACCCTGTGGCGGCGGATACGGCCTGGCCGTATCTCTCGTCTCCTGATCGCTGGCTGCGCTTCTCCGCACGAGTCGTCCTCGAGCATCAACCCTACGCAGGCTGGGCCGACCGAGCGTTCGCTGAAAAGAATGTAACGGCCCGACTCGAAGCCCTCCTCGCGCTTGCGCGCCAGGCCGCCAAGTGCCCTTACCACACTGCCCGCGCAACCAAACCCGATCCGCGCACCGGGATTACGCCCACCACCGCTGAGCCGAACGCGGCGGAGGCGGCCTTGCGCGATCGTCTGCTCGCGGCCCTCCATTCGACTGATTTCTCGACTCTGACCAAAGAGCAGAAACTTTTGCACGTCCGTCTCGCCGAAATCATCCTACACCGCTACGGCCAACCCGAGGCGGCGGGCGTGGCTGCGCTCACTGCGCAATATGATGCGGCTTACCCGGCCGCCGACTTTGAGCTTAACTGGCTGCTCACCGAGACGCTCTCATTCCTGCAATCCCCCGCCCTCGCCACCAAAGCCATGACCTTGGTCGCCAATGCAGGCAGCCAGGAGCCCGAAATGGAATACATGCGCAGCCTCCGTAGCCTCAAGACTGGCTGGACCCCCGCCTTACGCGAAGCGCAGCTGAACTGGTTCGTGAAAGCCGCCAACT
>CAIKRN010000084.1 GCA_903829855.1 uncultured Opitutia bacterium | reverse complement strand
CGGCTAGCTTTGAAGCCGCCCATGCCTTGATTGCGCACCTGGCCACCAGACTTCGAAATAACCTTCATCGTCTCGCCTTCAATGGCGCCATCGATGCGCCAAACACCCGCCTGCACGGAAGCGGCGGGCGGGCCATCCGGAGATTGTAAGTAAGCGACAAGGTTGATTGCCTGAGCCTGGGTAAGCGCATCGAGCAGGCCTTCGGGCATCAGCGACACGGTGAGCATATCACGCTTCTCGACCTCCCCCTTGGAGATCGTGAATTTACTCCCGCCGGGCAGCACCACACGGAAAGACTGCGCATCCTCGAACTGCACGATGCCGCTGACGGTGGTGCCGTTCTTGAGTTTAAAGACATTCAGTTCATAGCCCTTCCCGATAACCGCATTCGGATCGAGGACGTTATCGAGCAGGTAATCGAGCTTGCCCAGATTCGAACCCGCAAGACCAGGTCCAACCTGATTGCCGATATAACCGAACGTGTGGCACAGCCCGCACGACTGGACGTAGAGCTCACGGCCAGCCTTATAATCGGCCTTGCGGAGCACATCCGGTTTCAGAATCGCCTGCCACTTCGCCTTGTTCTTGGCGAAATCAGCCTTGGTCACATTAACGACTCCGACGACCTTGGCCAACAAGCCATCCACGGTCTTGTCGCCGAGGGACTTTAGCTGGCGCACCACAATCGGACCGAGCAGCACACGGTCGATGCTGCCGGCGGCGGCCGCTTCCATCAGGCTTCGCCCGCCCGCGACGGTGGCCGAGAGCGAGGAAATGGCATCCGCTTTTTCGGTCGGAGAAAATCCGGTGAACTTTGCCAGCACGCCCGCGGGAGATTGGTCATCCCCAATGGTGGCCAGCGATTGAAGAATCAGACGACGGAAGTTGGCCGGGAGATTCTCACTCAGGGCGGACACCGCCACCGGTGCGGCGAGACGATCACGGGAGGCCACGAGCACCGCAAGGGCACGCTGGCGAGCGGGCACGGAAGCCTTCACGTCGCCCAGTTGGGCACGGTAAAAAGCCCGACTGGCGACGTCGCCCGCGAGGGCGTCGAGTTCATTGACATTGGCCATCGCCTCCGGCGAAGCGTCCTGGCGGAGCGTCGCAGCGATTTCGGACCAGCCAGCGGGAGCCTTAAACGCACCCGCTTGGCGAACGCCGTCGACCACGCGACTGACGATCTTGGCCCGGCGGGCGGCGTCCGTCGACTTGATGGCAAGGGCGAGCACGCGACCGCGGGCGACTTCGTCACCCGCTAAACGGCGGTAGATATAATCCGTGACTACCTCAATTTTGGAGACGTCCGCGAGGGCGAGACCCTGATCGGCATCCGCCCCGACGAGCGGCTCGATGCCATACCAGATGAGCAGCGGAATGTTATGATCCTTCGCGTCATCCGCGACGGCGATCAAGGATTTGGCGATGGCGGCGCGCTCCGTGAGCGGCAGGACGGAAAGCGCGGAAGCAAGCTCGCGGCGAACAACCGGGGACGCTTCCGTCTGGGCGAGTTTCGCCAAGGCCGGTATGTTAGCCGTCCACTGCTGGGCAACCAGGCGCACCGCCCAAGCGCGGAGTGCCGGCTCGGCATCATTCAACGCCTTCGCCAGTGTAGCGTCGTCCAAAAGGTTGGCGGATTGCAGCACCCAGAGGGCGCGCAAGCGGCGGACCGCCGGGCCGGCAGACGTCAGCGTGGTACGCAGTTGAGCGAGCGCATCCGCGGCAAGCTTCGTGCCGGACAGGCCGCGCTCCGCGAGCACCTTGCGGGCCTGGCGGACGTAATATTCATTGGCGTCATCAAGGGCGAGACCGACGAGTTCGAGGTCAGGCAAGGCCGAGAGGTTGCGGGCACGCGAAGTCGGATTGCCGTAGCTCACCCGATAGATGCGACCGTTGGTGCGGTCCCAGATTTCCGTATTACCATTATGGCAGACCTGCTTATCGGTCCAGTCGCTCAAGTAGAGGGCACCATCCGGGCCGACCCGCTGGGAGACTGGAATGAAGTGGGCATCGTTACTGCGCAGGAAATCGTTGCCGTGGTGGCCGACGTAGCCGCTGCCTTCGGGCTCGACTTGATCTGAGACCAAGCGGTGGCCATGGAGATTACCGAAGATCAACATACCCTGATAACCAGCGGGGAAATTGTCGCCGTTGTAGATTGCCAGGCCGGAGTGGGCGTGCCCGCCGCCGACGCTGTCGGTGCTCTCCGGGATCTTGGAGACCACTGGCTGGTGGATGCGCGAGCCCGCATAGTGGGCGTGATCGGCAATCGTCTTAATATCGTCGTAGGTGAACGGATTGAAATGCTGGCCGGCCTGACGCTGATAACGGGCGCCGGGCAGAATGTGGTAAAGGTGCGGAATCACGCAGGCCGTATTGAAGAATTCGCCGTGGGCATCAAAATCAAGCCCCCACGGATTACTCGTGCCTTCGGCGAACACCTCGAAGATCTGGCGGGTCGGGTGGAAGCGCCAAACACCCGCGTTAATTTTCACGCGCTTTTCGTCGGGCGCACCTGGGCGGCCGACGACGGAATGCGTGAAGACGCCGTGATTACCGTAGAGCCAGCCGTCGGGCCCCCAGACAAAGCTGTTCAAAGTCTCATGCGTGTCGTGCGAGCCCCAGCCGTCGAGGAGGACGACTGGCTTACCCGCCTTGTCGTTGGCGTCCTTTGGAATGAACAAAAGTTCGGGTGCCGCACCGACCCAGACGCCGCCGTGACCGACTTCGATGCCGGACACGAGGTTCAGGTCGTCCTTAAAGACCGTGACCTTATCATAGGATCCGTCGTGCTTCGTGTCCTCCATAATCAGGATGCGATCAACACCCGTACCCTCGGGACGCTTCTTCGGGTAGGACATCCCTTCCACGACCCAGAGGCGGCCACGCTCGTCGAAGCACATCGCGATTGGCTGGACGACCTTCGGCTCGGCCGCGACCAACGAGACTTGGAAGCCTGGGGCAAGGGACATCGTCTTCATCGCCTCGGCCGGGGTCTGACCCGTCTTATAAGCGGAAGGGGCAACGTGCTCGACCGGCCCGGGAGGCACGGCGGCTTGAGCTAAGCCAAAGGAGACGATGAACGAAAGAATCGAACGCATGGGGTTGACCGCATAATTGGCCAGCGGCAGGCCGTTAGAAAGGAGATTCATTGGCGTTTAAACGCCATTTAGTGCGACTTTTTGACCTCCCGGGGCTTTCCGATTGGCAACCTTACGGGCGGGCGTATGTCCCAATCAATATCCCCATGAAGTTCCGCCTCACCCTTTTCGCCCTCCTCGCCAGCACCATCGGCTCTTTCGCCGAAGAAGTGAAACTCGTCGAACAAAAGGACAAGCAGCAGATTGACGTCCTCGTCGACGGCAAGCCGTTCACTTCCTACGTCTACTGGTCGAACCAGAAGAAGCCCCTGCTCTCCCCGCTACGCACCTCGGAAGGCAACATCTTCACTCGCGGATTCCCGCTGGAAAAAGTCGCTGGCGAGCGCACCGACCACCCCCATCACATCTCTTCGTGGTTCAATTACGGGAACGTCAATGACTGCGATTTCTGGAACTCCCCGCCCGAAGGCTTTACCCGCGACAGTAAGACCCCTTACGGAGCTGTCCGCCATAAGAGCATCAAGGCCATCAGCAGCGGCAAAGGTGCGGCCACCCTCGAAGTCTCTTCGGATTGGATTATGAACGATGGGTCCAAGGTCCTCCAGCAGGACGAGACCCTCGTCTTCCGCGCCTCCAAGGACCTCCGCATCATCGACCGTATCATCACTCTCACGGCCCAGGATAAGGACGCCGTCTTCAAAGACTCCAAGGAGGGCGCCATCGCCATCCGCGTGACGCGCGCGCTCGAAGAGCCCTCCACCAAAAAGGAAATCTTCACCGACGCCGCCGGCAAGCCCACCGAAGTCGCGAAACTCGACAACACCGGCGTCAACGGCATCTACCTGAGCAGCGAAGGCAAGGTCGGCGAAAAGGATAGCTGGAGCACGCGCGCCAAGTGGATGACCCTTTCCGGTAACGTGAAAGGCGAAGACGTGTGCGTCGGCATCTTTGACCACCCAAAGAACGTCACCTACCCCACCTACTGGCACAACCGCGGCTACGGCCTCTTCGCTGCCAATCCGTTCGGCGCCAAGGAATTCACCAAGGGCAAGACTACCCTCAATTTCACCATCGCCGCGGGCAAGTCGGAGACCTTCCGCTTCCGCATCCTGATCCACTCCGGTAAGCTCACCGCGGAGCAGACCGAAGCCCAGTACCAGCAGTTCCTGAAGGATGTGAAGTGAGCGCGTAAAACGCGCTCACAGGGCCAGGAATGATGAAGGAGCCGAAAGGCTCCTTTTGTTTATTAGGTAGGGCGGGTTGTCCTCAACCCGCCGTTGACCAGATCGAGGATAGGATCTCTCACGAGGTGCGCACCTCTCTCCGCGAACGGACGGCTGAGGACAGCCGTCCCCACCAAGGCCTATGATCAGATTCAGGTTCGGGTAGCGGGAAATCTGCCCTCCGTCATCTGACATCGATGCAGACATCCATTCCGTCCTCAACGTAGTCCTCCATTCAGTCCTCGATTCAGCCCTCAATTCTCCCTTCAATTCCCCCCATCGCCATGAAGACCCGTAAACTCGGCAACTCGCCCCTCTATCTCACGCCTGTCGGCCTGGGTACTTGGGCCATCGGCGGCGGCGACTGGAAGTTCGGCTGGGGCGCACAGGACGACGCCCTTTCCATCCGCACCATCCATGAAGCGATGGCCGTCGGCATCAACTGGATCGACACCGCGGCAGTCTACGGGCTCGGCCGCTCCGAGGAAGTCGTCGGCCGCGCTCTCAAGGAAATCAAAGTTAAGCCCATCATTTCCACGAAGTGCGAACGGTGTTGGGAAGCTGATGGCACGATTGTCCCTCGCCTCAAGCGTGCGAGCGTGAAGCAGGAGTGCGAAGACAGCCTCCGTCGCCTGCAGGTCGACGTCATCGACATGTATCAAATTCACTGGCCGCAGCCCGATGAAGACATCGAGGAAGGCTGGTCCGCCGTCGCCGAGCTCGTGAAGGAGGGCAAGGTGCGCTACGCTGGCGTCAGCAACTTCAGTGTCGCCCAGCTCGAGCGCATTCAGCCCATCCACCGCGTCACGTTCCTGCAGCCGCCTTATAGCATGCTCAATCGCAGCATCGAAGCCGAGCTGCTCCCCTACTGCGAAGCCAACGACATCGGCATCATCTCCTACAGCCCGATGCAGAAGGGCCTGCTGAGCGGCAAGGTCACGAAAGAATGGGCCGACGCCCTCCCGGCCGATGACCATCGTCGCGCTGATCCGCAGTTCAACGAGCCGCTACTCGCCAAGAATATCGCGCTCACGAAAGGCCTCGCCGAGATTGCCCATCGCTATGGCCGTAACTCCGCCGAACTCGCCATCGCTTGGGCGCTGCGCCAGCCGCGCGTGACCGCAGCGATTGTCGGCGCCCGCAAGCCTGGGCAGATCAAGGAAACCGTCTTCGGCGGAAAGTTTACGATCAAGCCAGACGACTTAGCCCGGATTGAGGAATTGCTGAAAATCCGCGGTTAAGAAGGCGATTATCCCGAAAACAGGAAGGACACTTAACCTTCCCTTAAGGTCAGATGGAGTATGATATCAGTCATCACTCCGATGCGCCCCCTGCCCTTCGCCCTATTGCTTACCACCCTCGGCTTCCATGCCGCGGTCGAAGCACATATCCCGCCCGTCGATCAGCAATACCGCACCCCGTTCGCGGCGCCCGCGGTCGTCCCGCCTACCGCGCAATATTTTCTGACCAGCACTTACCTCGCCGCCGCCACTGGGAGTGCACCGCTCATCGCTGCACCGTTCCAAGTTTTCACCAAGAACGTTAACGTGCGCTGG
>CAIKRN010000083.1 GCA_903829855.1 uncultured Opitutia bacterium | reverse complement strand
TTCGCCCCACTGGAGCGTAACACGCGCGAAATCGCCTGGCCGATCCGTAACGCGATTTCGGGCGTGATGGGATATTCGTTAGCTCGACCGCGGATACCGTCCGTACCGAAGAGTTTAGCGCTCATGCCCTGATTTCGAGAACCCCTACAGATTTGGCAAGTTTAAATGACCGAAATCCATCCTATATGAATGATATGATTAAACCAGTCATTAAATAACCAATACCACGCTAACCAAAAGATTTACGTGGGCGACCCACCCCAGACAAAGGACCGATAAGCATCGAGCAGTCAAAAGAGCCCAGAGCATACCATTGGACAGGAACAGTTCCCAAAGATTGGATGTCCACATCGTAACCGATGAGGTTTCGCCCCACACCCCTACAAATCAGCTTAGCGGCCTTGGTGGGCAGTGTCGTGTTTGTAGTCATCTGGCAAAATAAGCCGAAGCATGCGGCCACGGTGGATTTCAACCGCGACGTCCGGCCGATTCTTTCCGATCGCTGTTTCGGCTGCCATGGCCCGGATGCCAATAAAGGCCGCAAGGCTGGCTTACGTCTCGATGAAGCGGAAAGCGCCGGAAGAAAACTTAAAAGCGGCGCCATCGCCATCATCCCCGGCGACCTCAAACACAGTGAAATGGCCCGACGGATTCTCTCCCAAGATCCGGAGGAACTCATGCCGTCACCCGAGCTTCACCGCCCGCTGAGTCAGACGGAAAAAAACATCCTACTGAAATGGATCGAGGAAGGAGCTGACTACAAACCGCACTGGGCCTTCGTCAGCCCCATCAAACACGAACCACCCCAGACCCAATCGGCAGATTGGGCCAAAGACCCGATCGACCGTTTCATCTTAGCCAAGATTGAACAAGCTGGACTCCAGCCCGCACCCATCGCGGACAAGACCACCCTACTACGTCGCACCTCGCTCGCCTTGACGGGACTTCCGCCCACCCCCAAGGAAGTCGACACCTTCCTGGCCGACACGGCGCCCGACGCCTTTAGCCGACGGGTCGATGCCATGCTAGCTTCTCCGCGCTACGGTGAACATCTCGCCGTCGGGTGGATGGATTTATCACGCTACGCCGACAGCTGGGGCTACACTGGGGATGGCTCAATGTTAGCCTGGCCTTGGCGCGACTGGGTGCTGAAGGCCTTCAACGAGAACATGCCTTACGACCGCTTTTTGACCGAGCAATTGGCCGGCGACTTGCTCCCCAATTCAACGCATTCGCAAAAAATCGCGACCGCCTACAATCGGATCCATCGGATGACCTTCGAAGGCGGCTCGATCGCTGAGGAATTCCGACAAGACGGCATCGGCGACCGGGTGGCCACGGCGGGCTTCGGCTTCATGGGGCTCACCCTCGAGTGCTCGCGCTGCCACGACCACAAGTACGACCCCATTGCCCAGAAAGATTATTACGCCATGGCGGCAATGTTCGGGGATATTGATGAAAACGGCCTCCTCTCTTATCACGGCGAAGCCCCAGCCCCCTTCGTGCGACTCCTCAAGGAACCAGAACTCGTCCGCGAACAAGAACTCCTCCGCACAATCGAGCAAGCTGACCGGCTCCACCTCAACGCCGTAACGAATTCGCTGAGCCGCCCTGCGACTCAACTTGCAATCAAAGACCTGCCAGCGCCGGTGGCCCTTTATCACCTGGAGCCCCCGGGCAAACTGGGCTACATAAACGACGCGCCCAATGGTAAGCCGGCGCGGGGTGGCGTGAGCGCGATTGACGGCATCGCTGGCAAGGGGGTCGCTTTCGATGGCGATGGCGGCCTACTGCTTGATGGCTTAGAAAAATTCGGGCGATACGACCCGGTCTCATTTTCCGCCCACCTTAAACTCGGAGAGAAAAATAATCGCGCCACCCTCCTCCACGCTTCCGATTTCTACACGGGAGATGGCGACGCTTCTGGCCTGGAACTCATCATCCTCGACGGACGACTGCGCTGGAGCGTGATTCACCTTTGGCCGAATAGCGCTGTTTCCATCGAGACCACCCAAGCGATGGCGGTCCAAAAATGGCAACATATCACGGCGACTTACGATGGGTCATCCAAGGCCTGTGGCCTCCATCTTTATCTCGACGGCCAAGAGCTCCCCACCCGCGTGATCAGGGACACCCTCGACGCCCCCGTCCGCGAAAAAACCCTGCAGCTTGGCTACCGTTCACGCGACGCTGGTTTCCGGAATGGCGCGATGGATGAAGTGACCATCTGGCGGACTGCCCTCACCTCCATTGAGGTCGCCAAACATCACAATAACACAGCCCATGATTTCACGGATGCGCAATGGCGTGAGCACTTCGCCCTACGTGAAGACCCTGAAGTCCGTCAGACGCAAGCGGCCCTCTGGAAAGCCCAACGCGAACTTTCCGAACTTCAGGACAAAGCCCCCCGCCTCCCCTGCATGAAGGCCTCAGCTAACGCGCCGAAGACCTACGTCCTCACTCGCGGACAATATGACCAACCCAAACTCGATACCCCGATCGAGCCCGGCGTCCCCACCCGAATCTTCCCTTGGAATGAGAGCTACCCGCGCAATCGTCTCGGCTTGTCGAAATGGCTCACTGACCCAAAGAACCCGCTGACAGCTCGCCTCACGGTCAATCGACTCTGGACCCAGATTTTTGGCACGGGCATCGTGCCAAGCAGCGAGAACCTCGGACTGCAGAGCGATTCACCTACCCATCCGGAATTACTCGACACCCTGTCGGTCGAATTCATCGAGAGCGGCTGGGACATCAAAGCTTTGCTGCGACGCATGGTCTTGAGTGCGACCTTTGCGCAAAGCTCCACCGCCACCCCGGAGGCACGCGAAAAAGACCCCGCGAACAAATTACTTTCCCATGGCCCCGTCCTTCGCCTTTCCGCTGAAATGGTGCGCGACCAAGCCTTGCAAGCCGCCAGCTTATTAGTCGAGAAAGTCGGCGGCGAAAGTGTCCAGGAGTCTGCTTATCGCCGAGGTCTTTACACTTACCGCAAACGGACCGCGCCTCCAGATAGTATGTTGATCTTCGATGCCGGCTCACGTGAGACCTGCCAACCGCGTCGCCTCACGACGAACACCCCACTACAGGCACTGGTGCTGATGAATAATCGGCTCTTCGTCGATGCCGCCTCCAAGATTGCACTGAACGCCCAGAAACAGCATCCCACGGATGTTGACCAGCAAATCACCCTGGCCTTCCGCCTGATCTGCACCCGAGTGCCTCGCCCCGCAGAATTCGCCGCCCTGAAGGAACTTTACGTCAGCCAAAAGGCCAACCCTTCAGCACGTGCACCGATTCCCATCCCGCCTCCTGTCGTCAAGACCGCCACACCTGACCCCAAGGTTAAGAAGGCTGACGCCAAGGAAAAGAAAGTGGAAACGCCCAAGCCACCCGAACCTGGTCCCGCCCTACCCCTCCGCGCTGATCAGGCAGCCCTCGCCATGGTCTGCTCGACTATCCTGGCCAGCGACGCTGCCGTAACCTCTCGCTGACCCCACCCATGCCCCAACGCCCCCTCAATTACGACACGTTGATGCAGAGCACCCGCCGTCACTTCCTCGGCACCTCCGCGCTCGGCCTCGGCGCGATGGCAATGCGCGGTATCGTTGGCGAAGGCATGGCGGCCGCTCAACCTACTGGCACCCACTTCCCCGCTAAAGCCAAACGCGTTATTTACCTTTTTCAGGCCGGCGGCCCATCACAGTTAGAGACCTACGATAATAAGCCTCTCCTAAGAGCGTCTCACGGAAAACCGTTGCCTGATTCCGTCCGCAATGGCCAACGCCTCACGGGCATGAGTGGCTATCAGTCCGTCCTGCCCATCGCAGGCTCATTTGCCGAATTCAAAAAATACGGAAAATCCGGCGTCGAATATAGCGACCTCCTACCCTTCACCGGCGGAATGGCTGATGACATCTGCGTCATCCGCTCGATGCACACGGAGGCAATCAATCATGACCCGGCCATCACCTTCTTCTGCTCAGGCAGCCAGATTGCGGGCCGCCCCTCCATGGGCGCATGGGCCTCCTACGGCTTAGGCAGCATGAATGAAAATCTCCCAGCCTTCATCGTAATGGTGTCGACCGATTCGCAAAAAGATCAGCCGATTTACTCCCGCCTCTGGGGCTCTGGCTTCCTGCCCAGTGAACATCAAGGCGTGCAGTTCAAGTCGGGGAAGGAACCGGTACTTTACCTGACCAACCCTGATGGTACGTCTCCGCACGCCAGACGCGAGATGCTCGACGCCCTAGGCAAATTGAACGCTGATCAACGCGCCCACGAGCTCGACCCAGAAGTTGATGCTCGCTTGGCTCAAGCCGAAATGGCTTACCGCATGCAGACGAGCGTACCAGAAGTCGCCGACCTTACCAAGGAGTCCGCCGCCACGCTCGAGATGTACGGCCCGAGCGTCAAAACCCCGGGTTCGTTCGCGGCCAATTGCCTCCAAGCTCGCCGACTGATTGAGCGCGGCGTCCGCTTCATCCAACTCTTCCATCAAGGCTGGGATAACCACGGGGGCCTACCTGGCGCCATCAAGCGTCAGTGCCAACAAACCGATCAAGCCTCGGCGGCCCTCCTCAAAGACTTGAAACAGCGTGGCCTCCTGGAAGACACCCTCGTGGTGTGGGGCGGTGAATTTGGTCGCACGACTTACTGCCAAGGCAAGATGTCCAAAGATAGCTACGGTCGCGACCACCATCCGCGTTGCTTCAGCACCTGGATGGCGGGTGGCGGTGTCAAAGGCGGACAGGCTTACGGTCAGACGGACGATTTCGGCTACAATATCATCAAGGACCCCGTGCATGTTCACGACATGCATGCCACCATGCTTCACTTGATGGGTGTCGACCACGAGCGAATGACCTTCAAGTTCCAAGGGCGCTACTACCGCCTCACTGATGTCGCCGGCCAGGTCGTCAAAGGCGTGGTTGCCTAAGGCTTACGCTTCTCCCATTGGTGTGCGCGATGTCTACCGCCGTGCCGGCCAACGATTCTGCCGTCCATTCGGCATCCTTCCGCTTCTACCTGGCGGCGATCGTACTCGGCACGCTCGCCATCCAAATTCAGAACGTGGCCATCGCTTGGCAGGTTTATCGCTTGACCAAAGACGAAGGCGGCAACGCTGCCTTGGCCCTCGGTGCCATCGGCCTTGCCGAGGTCATTCCCTTCGTGGGCGCGGTGCTGTTCGCCGGACACGTGGCGGATACCAATAATCGCCGCCGGATCGCTATCTACGCCCTGATTGTGATGATGCTGCTGGGGCTGTTACTCTTTCTGCCAGAGTTCCTCCCTGCACGCTGGGCCCAACTCACCGTCATTTACGGGGCAGTCATCCTCGGCGGTCTGGCCCGCAGTTTTCTTACCACGGCCCGACAGGCGATCATCGCAGAAATCTTGCCACGCGAACTCATCCCGAGCGGCGTCCGCTGGCGCAACACGCTCTTCGAACTCGCCTGCGTCATCGGCCCCGGCCTGGCCGGACTGATGGTCTGGCTCGGCGAGAAGAACGGCCTCATCCATGCGGAGAACGTCGCGTACACCGCGATGACCATCTGCTTCGCCGCTTCGCTGGTACTCACCTTTGCTTTACGCACAACCCAGACCCTCCAGACACGCCAACCTGAACCCATCTTTGTTAGCCTCCGTCAGGGTATCGATTTCATGGTCAGCCAACGCATCATGCTCGGAGCCTTCACGATGGACCTCTTCGCCGTGCTCCTCGGAGGCGCCGTGGCCCTCCTGCCCATCTTCGCCGACATGCTGCACGTCGGGGCGTTCGGCTTCGGGATGCTCCGTGCGGCCTCGTCCGTCGGCGCCGTGATCATGTCACTCTATCTGATCATCCGCCCGCCCCTAAATAATGCGGGACAATCCCTCTATGGCTCGTTCGCTATTTTTGGACTCAGTACCATCGGCTTTGCCCTCTCAATCGCCCTCGCCACCGCCCTCGGCTTGAGCCTGCAGGCGGCCTTCGTCTTCTCTTTCATTTTTCTCTTCATCGCCGGGGCCGCCGATGCCGTGAATGTCATCATTCGACAGACCATCCTACAGACGACGGTGCCACCGGAGATGATGGGTCGCGTCTCCGCCGTGACGGCTGTGTTCATCGGCTGTTCGAATGAACTAGGCATGGCCGAATCCGGCCTCGCCGCCCGACTCTTCGGCACCGTCAATTCCGTGGTCTTCGGCGGCCTCGCCACTTTTGGGGTCATGGGATTGACCCACTGGAAATTTCCCGAGATCTGGAAACTCAGGAAAATCGGGCAAGAACGGTCTAGGTAGCTGTCTTGGGCTTGTGTCAGGCTGGCCGTAGGGCAATAAGTAGACCTCCCCATGAGCCTACTCCGCCTACTCCCCTGCCTGCTGGCCATCTCCGCCCTCGCAGCTGACCCCAAGCCTGCCGAAAAGAAGCCCGACTACGACTCCCAGTATGTCCTCGGTCCGGATTCCCAGGAAAAGCCCAACGTCCCCAAGGGCAAGTTGACCGAGTACACCATGGAGGACTCAAAGACCTTCCCCGGCTACTCTCGCAAGTGGGCCGTCTACGTCCCGGCTCAATATGACGGCAAGAAGCCGGCCGCACTGATGGTTATCCAAGATGGCCTCAGCTACGCCAACCCCAAAGGCCAGTGGCGCGTGCCCGTCGTTTTCGACAACCTGATTGCCGCTGGCAAGATGCCCGTGACCATCGCCGTCTTCGTCAATCCTGGCTTCAGCGCCGACAAGAACAACGCCAAGGGCAAGGATGGCAAACCTCTGGGCAAATCCAATCGCTCCTTTGAGTATGATAACGTCACCGACCGCTACGTCACCTTCCTCCTCGAAGAACTCCTCCCCCTCGTCGAAGCCAAAGGACTCATCCTCTCCAAGGACCCTGCTTACCGCGGTATCGCTGGCGCCTCATCGGGTGGCATCTGTGCCTTCAACGCCGCTTGGCAGCGCCCCGATGCTTTCGGCAAGGTCTTCACGACCATCGGCAGCTTCACCAATATCCGCGGCGTGATCAGCCAGCGCGAACACGACAAGGACAGCTCTCGCCCCCTCGAAAAAGGCGGTAACCTCTTCCCGCAGATGGTCATGGACTCCCCCAAGAAGAACATCCGCATCTTCTCCCAGGATGGCTCGCATGACCTGACCAACGAGTTCGGCGTCTGGCCTGAGGCCAATCAGAAGATGGCCGATGCATGGAAGGCTAAAGGCTACGACTACCAGTTTGTTATGGGCGAAGGCACGCACAATGGCCGCCACGGCGCCCAACTGCTCCCTGAAGCCATGACCTGGCTCTGGCGCGACGTTCGCTGAGCCGATGCGACTCCAGTTCCTGCCACTTCTCGCCCTAGCCTGCTTAGTGCACGCTGAGCAGCCCGCCTTCCAGCCGATGCTGGATGCCAGATTATCGCAATGGGAGAAGTGGCTGGGGCCGGTGCATCGTGCTTACGAAGTTCCCGGCTATGTCCGCGGCGCCAAAGCCAAGGACGATCCTGTCTTAGGCCTGAATAACGACCCACTTAAGGTTTTCACGACCCGCCAACTCGATGGCGAAACGGTGCTCCATATTTCGGGTCAGGTTTTCGGCGCCCTCACGACGCTGGCTAAATATGACAACTTTCACCTGCGCACTGAACAGCGCTGGGGCGAGCAACGCTGGGAACCACGCACGAAAACCGTCCGCGATAACGGCATCCTCATCTTCTGTATTGGTGAACATGGCGCCCAAGGTAAATTCTGGAAGCGCAGCCAAGAACTTCAGGTCCAAGAAGGCGATATCGGTGATTGGTGGCCGCTCGTCGGCGCCATCGTCGATTGTCCGCTCCGCACAGACGACCCCCTAAAGAAGCGCACCTACGACCCGAAAAGCAAGGTGGCCATGGCCGACGCGCGCATCTGGCACGGCACGGATTACCACGAGAAACCCTTCGGCGAATGGAATGTCATCGAATGCTTTGCCCTGAATGGCGACGCGGTTTTCCGACTCAACGGCAAGACGGTGAATGTCATCCTCAACTCCCGCTACCGGGAAAAAGGATCAACGGTTGATGTTCCACTCAAGTCCGGACAGATTCAAATTCAGTCCGAAGCCGCCGAGTGCGAATACCGCCGCTTGGAGATCCGCCCGCTAACTGCGTGGCCGGCCGACGTGGCCAAAGACCTTCCCTCCCAATGAAACTCTCTCCGATCCCGCTCACCCTACAGCAATTAGTAGAGGCACTGAATAAGGCGGATGGCAGGATTGTTCGTTTCGAACTCCCGACCACGACACTGCTGAGCCCGCACGTGCACGTGACGGAGGTTGCGCGCATCGACAAAAAGTTCGTCGACTGCGGTGGCACCCTCCGGACCGATTCAAGCTGCCGACTGCAAATCTACCAGGCGGACGATACCGAGCACCGCATCACGGCGGCTAAGTTCGCCCAGATTCTAGCCAAAGGTGCGGGCGTACTCAGCTCAGCAACCCTCCCTGTCGAAGTCGAAGTCGAAGCCCCCTACCTCTCCGTCTTCCCGATCAACGCCCAGCGGATCGAAGAAAAACAGATCGTACTCTCACTGGGCATGCGCCACACGGCCTGCCTGGCCGAGGACGTATGCTTCCCCGCCAGCCTACAAGCCAAGACGGGCGCGACCTGCGCACCTGGCTCGGGCTGCTGCTAAAGGCAACCGATGCTCCAAGCCCTCGAACTAAGTAAGGACTTCGGAGGGCTCACCGTTTTACAGCCTACTTCAGTAGACTTCCTGCCTGGCGAAGTCCACGCCCTGATGGGCGAGAATGGCGCGGGTAAGTCGACCCTGATGAAGGTGCTCGCAGGTCTTTATCGGCCTGACGGAGGTCACGTCGAATGGCGCGGCGTCCAGGCCGACTTCGCTTCGCCGCACGACGCCCTGGTCGCGGGTATCGCGATGATTCATCAGGAGCTGATGCCAATTCCTGACCTCACCGTCGCGGAAAATATCACCCTCGGCGCTGAGCCGTGCGGACGTTTCTGGCAGATCAATCGCCCCGCGCAGCGCCAACGTGCCTTGGAGCTGCTGAAAGAACTCGAAGCCAACATCGAGCCAGACCGTTTGATGCGAACCCTGACGGTCGCACAGACGCAAGTGGTGGAGATTGCCAAGGCCCTCGGCCGTCGAGCCGACGTGATTCTGATGGACGAACCGACCGCGGCACTTTCAGAACAGGAAGTCGCCGCCCTCTTTCGTAGTATCGCCCGCCTGAAAGCCCGCGGCGTGACCATCGTTTATACGACCCATAAGATGGACGAGGTCTTTAAGCTGGCCGACCGCATCTCCGTTCTGCGCGACGGACGCTTGGTCGGAACATCTCCGGCGTCCGAGCTGAATCCCGCAAAGCTCATCCAGTTGATGGTGGGGCGCGAACTCGCGGACATCTTCCCCGTGCGTCTGCCGCCGACGGATGAAGTCCTCCTCGAAGTCTCCAATCTCACCCGCGAACCAGCCTATCGTGATATCAGCTTTCGCCTGCATCGCGGCGAAGTCGTCGCCTTAGCCGGATTGATGGGGGCCGGCCGGACGGAAGTAGTCAGCGCAATCTATGGATTACAGCCTGCTACCAGCGGCGAGATCCGCTTCAAGGGCCGCCCGCTCTCCCTTCGAGATCCACAGGACGCCTTGGCGGCCGGTATCGGCATGGTCACTGAGGACCGCAAAGGTCTCGGCCTGATTCCCGCGCTCGGCCTCGGTCAGAACGTCACCCTCACGGCCTTACGCGAGTTTTGCCGGGGGCAGATGATTGACCACAAGGCAGAGGCCGTCGCGATCCGTTCCCGCGTGGCTGAGTTCACAATCAAGGCCACCAGTCCGTCCCAACCCATCGCCCAACTGAGCGGCGGCAACCAACAGAAGGCCCTTCTCGCCCGTTGTCTGCTCGGCGACCCTGATCTCATCATCCTCGACGAGCCGACCCGTGGCATTGATATCGGCGCTAAAGCGGAGATTTATTCCGCAATCCAGGGTCTAGCCCGCTCGGGTAAGGCCGTGCTACTGGTGTCGTCCGAACTCCCTGAAGCCCTCTCCCTCGCCCATCGTATCGTGGTGCTCCGCCGCGGCTCCGTGGCCGCCACGCTCGATGCCGCCACGGCTGACCAAGAGACCGTGCTCCGTCACGCCATGCCTTTATAACGCCATGCCAGCCCTCGACCGTCATCTACTCCACCGCTTCGGCCTCCTCCTCGTCATCTTGGCTGTCGGGCTGGGGCTCTCCTTCGTGACCGATACCTTTCTGAGCGTCGCGAACCTGACCAACGTCGCCCGGCAAGTCTCCATTAACGGCATCCTCGCCGTTGGCGTGACGTTCGTCTTGCTCACGGCGGGGGTGGATCTCTCCCTTGGCTCGGTCGTCGCCCTCAGCGGCGTCGCCTGCGCGACGTTCGCCCATCCCGGAGACCATACGGTCTTTATCCCGATCGCCGTCGGCCTGCTCACGGGAGCAGCCTGCGGACTCGTCAACGGTGTGCTCGTCACGCGTGGCGGGGTGGCCCCGTTCATCGTGACCTTAGGTATGATGACTATCGCGCGTGGCTTGGCCCTTATTTTTAGTGGCGGGCGTCCCGTGGCGAATATGTCGAGTGAGCTAACTTCGCTCGCTGGCGATTTCCTCGGGGTGCCGATCCCAGTCTTATGTTTCGCGAGCGTGGCGACGGGCGCCTGGTTCTTCCTCCGCAACTTCCGCCTCGGGCGCCATATCTACGCGGTGGGCGGAAACGAGAACGCCGCCCGCGCGGCCGGAGTGCCAGTGGAACGCGTGAAGCTCTTCGCTTATGGCTTGTGTGGACTACTCACAGGTCTCGCAGGCGTGGTGCTGGCGGCACGCATTACGACCGGTCAGCCCAATGCTGGTCAGGCTTATGAACTCGATGCCATCGCGGCCGTGGTCATCGGAGGCACGAGCCTCGCCGGCGGCGTCGGCACCATCACGGGCACACTGCTTGGCGTGCTGCTCATTGGAGAAATCAACAACGGTTTAGATTTAATGGGCGTTTCTTCGTATTTTCAGGCCGTGATTAAAGGAGTCATCATCGTGGGTGCGGTTTGGCTCGACCGTCGTCAGTCCCGTTCCTAATCCTCCTTCATGCGTCTTACCCCTCGCCCAGTCGCAGGCGCCTTGCTGGCCGCCTGCTCCCTTGTCGCCCTAATGACGGCATTCTCCGGGTGCAAAAAGACCGAAGCCCGCAAGCCCGGCGAAGTGCTCATCGGCTTCTCCTCCCGTGACCTCTCGGCCGAATACACCGCCAAGCTCTCCGAGGCCGTGGTCGAGTACGCCAAGACGAAACCAGGCGTGGGCTTGGTCATGGTGGATGCGCAATCCGATGCCCAGAAACAGATTAGTCAGATTGAAAATTTCATCTCCCTGAAGGTAGACGTGATTATCCTGAACCCATGTGAACTCGAAGCCAGCACCCCGGCGGTCGACCGCGCCAAGGCGGCGGGCATCCCGATTGTGCTGGTGAATCAGGTCACCAAATCCGCCGGCAACGCCTACATCGGCTCGAACGACGTGGACGCCGGCCATATCGCCATGGAAGCGGTGGCCAAGAAACTCGGCGGCAAAGGCGGCGTTCTCATGATTCACGGCATCATGGGCACCTCCGCTCAACTCCAGCGCGAAACGGGTGCCCGCGAAGTTTTTGCCAAATATCCCGGACTCAAACTCGTCGATCACCAAACGGCGTCTTGGGATCGCGCCAAGGCGATGTCCCTGACCGAAAACTGGATTCAGGCCCATAAGGGCAAATTCCAGGCCATCTTTGCCCATAATGACGAGATGGCTATGGGGGCTCTGCTCGCCCTTGAGCGGGCTGGCATCAAAAAGGACGTCTATGTCATTGGTATCGACGCCATCGCCCAAGCCCTCACAGCCGTCAAAGAAGGTCGCCTTGACGCCACCGTCTTCCAAGATGCAGTCGGCCAAGGAAAGGGCTCAGTCGACGCCGCTCTCCTGCTCGCCCGCAAGCAACCCTGCCCCAAAGAAAACCTGATTCCCTTCCAGCTCGTCACCCCGGAAAATATCACTCCCTTCCTCAAATAACATGAAAACGCTCCTCGCCCTCCTCGCTTTCGGTCTGCTCTCGGCTTCCGCCGGTGCCGCCGACAAGCCCGACACCCGTCTCTTCGAGATGCGCGTCTACTACGCCGCTGAAGGCAAGCTTGACGCCCTCAACGCCCGCTTCCGCGACCACACGGTCAAACTGTTCGAAAAACATGGCATGACCAACCTCGGTTACTTCGTGCCCACGAAGAACACCGATAACAAGCTGGTCTACTTCCTTGCCTACGCCGACAAGGCTGCCCGCGACGCCTCCTGGAAAGCCTTCGGCGCCGACCCGGATTGGAAAGCTGCCCAGAAAGCCTCCGAGCTCAACGGCAAGCTTATCACCAAAGTCGAAACGGCTTTCCTGACCGCCACGGACTACTCGGCACTCGCGGCCGCCAAAAGCTTCGGCAAAGGCGTCTTCGAACTCCGCACCTACACGACGGAAGCCAGTCGCCTGCCTGACCTAAACGCCCGCTTCCGTGACCACACCCTGAAGCTCTTCGAAAAGCACGGCATGACCAACGTCTGCTACTGGAACCTGGCCGCTGACCAAAAGGGTGCCAAGAGCTCCTACGTCGCCAGCAACACCCTCATCTACCTCCTCCACCACCAGAGCGAAGATGCCGCCAAGGCCAGCTTCGACGCCTTCCGCGCTGATCCGACTTGGGTTGCCGCCAAGGAAGCTTCCGAGAAGAAGGCCGGCGGCTCTCTGACGATCGCCCAGCCTAACGGCGTGAAGTCCGAATTCCTCGTCCCGACCGACTACTCCCCGGTCAAGTAAGCGATTCCGGGTTTCCCGAAAAGGACGGCACCATGTGCCGTCCTTTTTTGTGCCAGCATGAGGTAGGGACAGCACACCGTGCTGTCCCTACCATTCTCAAGCTTTGCCTGGGATCGGCGGGACTTCGGCGGGCAACTTGACGGTGCCGGCTTCGAAATCCTTCGGGCCTACGGCGAACTTGAAGTTGTAGTGCGGAGAATTCTCGTTGGTGAGCAGGTCAGCGAAACGTACGAGCTCACCGGTGTAGGCAGACATCCGACCCATGATGACCGCCAAGGTCGTTTCGGCAATCTGTCGGGCATCATTCAGAGGCGAACCGCTGAAGGCGCTGCGGATCAGGTCGACGTGCTCCTGCACCATGGAGTCATCGGTATCCAGCTTGATGTCCGAAACGGTGATGCCCTTCTTCGAAAATACCTTACCACCACCGTAACAGGAGCCTTCGGCACCCGTGAAGAATTCGCCGACGTGCCCAGTGGTCGCCGTGATCTGGCGGCACTGGCTATGGATATGGACCGCATCACCGAAATCGTAATCGATGCTAAAGAAGTCGAACATGTTGCCAGTTTCGCGACGAGCCCGACCGCCGAAGCCGAGGGCGCTTACTGGAGGACGGCCGAGGAACCAGATGGCGACGTCGACGTTATGGATATGCTGCTCGACGATATGGTCACCCGAGAGTTCCGCAAAATTGAGCCAGTTATGGTTCATGTAGGAGGCATCGGACTCACCGTCACCACGGCGCTTCAACCACGGCACGGTGCCATTCCACTGGACGATACCACCGCGAATGGCGCCAATGGCACCCGCTTCGATGAGGGCTTTGTTCTTCTGGTAAGAGGCCGAGTGGCGGCGCTGGGTACCCGCAACCACCGCAAGCCCTTTACCCTTGGCCTTCTCGCCGGTGGCGATGATGGAACGGGCACCGACGGGATCCACGGCGACCGGCTTCTCGATGAAGCAGTGCTTGCCCGCTTCAATCGCGGCGGCGAAATGCACTGGTCGGAAGGCCGGAGGCGTGGCCATCAGCACGAAGGTGCAATCGGTGGCCATAACCTTCTGGTAGGCGTCGTAACCCGAGAAAAGCTTGTTAGCCGGGAGTTTGTAAACCTGGCCGAGGCGCTGGACCTTGTCGTCAAAAGCATCACCAAGCGCCACAACCTCAGGCTCAATACCGAGAATCTTACAGGCCGCAATGAACTGACCCAGGGCGCCGGTACCGCGACCGCCGCAACCAATCAAGGCAACTTTGATCTTGGCCGGCAAGGGACCGCTGGAAGCGGCAAAGGCGGGGGCGACGGCCAAGGCAGCGCCTGCTAAGGTGAGGTTACCAATGACTTCTCGACGGGTGAGGGGGTTGCTCATGCGGGGGAATTTGTCCCCAAAACGGAAGCAGGCAACCCCCATCAATAATGTTCGATAAAAAAAACCACCCATTCATAACGACCTCTATGAACGGAGCCGACCAGCCGAACTATCCAAGACATACCCTCCGCTGGCTGATGCTCATCCCTGGTGTCAGTTTGGTGGTCGGGGTCGCGGGTGCCGCCTTCCTGCATTCCCTCACCTGGGTCGCCACATTCTTCAGCTCGCAGCACTGGCTCATTTTCCTGCTACCCGCCTTCGGGCTTCTAAGCGTCTGGGCCTACGAAACTTTTGCCCGTAGCTCGGCCGGCGGAGTCCGCGCCCTCATCAGCCAAATCAAGCAACCGACGGGCATTCTGCCCGCCGCCAAGGGCCCGATGATTTTCGCCACCACCCTCCTCTCCCACCTCGGCGGCGCCTCGGTCGGACGCGAAGGCACAGCCTTACAGCTCGGCGGGTCGCTCGCGGATCAATTCAGCCGCTTCTTTGACCTGTCCGTAAAGGAAAGGCAGACCCTACTCCTCTGCGGAGTCAGCGCCGGCTTCGCCGCTGTCTTCGGCACCCCAATCGCCGCCGCTGTCTTCGCCTTGGAGTTCGTCAAGTTCCGCACCTGGCAAATCTTGCCGTGCCTCGCCTGCGCCTTCCTCGCCGACCTCGCAGGTCGCACACTCCTGCACGCCCACCATGCGAACTACCGACTGCCACTCCCGGCCGAACTATCCTTGAGCGGCGCAGGCACCGCCGTGGTGCTCGGCTTAGCGTGCGGACTAGTGGCGAGACTCTACCTCTTCCTCATCCGCCGTAACTCAGCGACCAAAAGCATCCCTAACCCGTATACCCGGATTTTCTTCGGAGGTATTATCTTCGCCCTACTCATCCATTTCGGACACTTATTTGATTTCACGGGCCTCGGGCT
>CAIKRN010000082.1 GCA_903829855.1 uncultured Opitutia bacterium | reverse complement strand
ATGGGTAAGAAGGTCATACGGATGAAATTACCCCTGCTTCTCAGCTTGATAGCCCTCGCTGGCTTCGCCGCGGATCCGGTCGGCGAGGTGACCGCGCCTCCGGCGGAACTAAAGCTGGCTCCATTTTATCGAAAATACATCAGCGCCCACGGCCTGCCGATCGTCTCCTCGGGGGCGGTCAGTGACTACGCGCTGAAGGAGACGGCGTACCTGGCGGACCTGATGTTGGCCAAGCGCCCCGACGTCCGGGCTGCGATGATCAAGAATGGCTCACGGGTCATCATTATGGGCTACCGCGAGTTCACGACGGATATCCCGGAGTATGCAGGGTTTAAGCCGAAGGATTATTGGGATGCCCGTGCCCGCGGCCTCGGGGGTTCTGCGACAGACCCGGTGTGCTCATGTGCGGAGGAGAACATGCTGGCGTTTCCGGGCGACCCCTATGCAGCGGAGAATATCTTTATCCACGAGTTCGCCCATAATATCCATTTGCGCGGGATGCTGAAGGTGGACCCCACTTTCGATGGTCGCTTGAAGGCCACTTATGCGGCCGCCATGGCCAAGGGACTCTGGAAAGGGAAGTATGCGGCGACGAATCACCACGAATACTTCGCGGAGGGGGTCCAGTCTTGGTTCGATAACAATCGATTCAATGACCACGACCATAACCATGTCCACTTGCGCAGTCAGTTGATTGAATATGACCCAGGCTTGGCTGCGATGTGTCGCGAGGTGTTCGGAGAAACGGAACTCACGTATACGAAACCCACCACGCGGTTGACGGGTCACATGGCTGGGTATGATCCCACGACCGCTCCGAAGTTCGCTTGGCCGGAGCGCTTGAATGCTGCCAAAGCCGAGATTCGGAAAAAGGTCGAAGAGCGGGTGAAGGCCGCGGAAAAAGGGCAGGGTGCTCCGCCGGCGGGCACAAAGTAACTCGGGTGGCTTTGTTTCACCCTGTTTTATAAATCTTAATAGTAGTGGCTAATGTGACCATGCACGTCAGGGTGGATGGATGTCGTCCGCCCCAGATGATGGGGTTTCCTATCGCCCATTGATTGTTAAAAGTGGAGCATTGGGCCTACCGAGTGAGCTGAAGCTTAAGGTCGAAGTTCACCACGATGAAATCGCGCTACTGGTGAAGGTCGATGGCTTGAAGTTGACGGCGGAGACGTGTGTGACCTGTCCGCTCGGGCTGGTCTCTATTCTGGGCGGGCCGGAAAGGCGGAAATACTTCACCTGCGATTGCGGTGAAAGTCGCTGCGCGAGCGCCCGGATTCCTCATGCCTTTAATGTGGAACGTCGCGGGGATGAACTCATCTGGTCGAGGACTAACTACCCCGCGCCGAGCAGTTCAGTGACTTTTGATCACCATCAGGCCTGCGTCGCCGTTTGCGAGGCGTTGCTTGAACTCAAAGCCGCCGTTGACGCCCATCCTGATGGTATCGCCAGTTGTGCGGGCATGATGCCCGGCCAGTTTACCTACGAAGAACTGTTGAGCTGCATCGAGCAGTCGAAGCTGCTTGTGGCCAAGGCGGCCTGACGGGGGTAATCATTTCCGATTGCTGGTTGGCGGGCAGTTAGGTCTGATGGGTTATGCTGACACGGCCCATACGGTTGCTTATTTTATGTTTTATGGGCTTGGATGCCATTTGTGTATTAGCTGAGTCAACGCCAGCCCAGGCAATTGATCAGGCCCATACCGAGACGTGGCGTCGCTTCGTCGACAAGCACGGTATCATCCGTGATTATGTGGGCGAGCTGCCTACGCCGGAAGACTGTCGTCTGGGTAAGCCCAACGCCATGGGCTGGTGGAGCCCGATCGAGAATGGCCCGATGTTCACCGGTATGTATCTGAACGCCATGGTCGAACGGGCACGTCGCTCGGGTGCGGCCGCTGATCGCGAGCTGGCCCGCAAACTTTCACTGGGCCTCCTCAAGTGCGCCTCGGTCTCGGACGTCCCGGGCTTTATCGCCCGTGGAGTGGGCTCCGATGGGAAGTGCCATTACCCGCTCAGCTCCGATGACCAGATGCACCCTTGGTTTCTCGGTATGCATGCTTATCTCCGGAGCGATATCCCCACCCCAGCCGAGCGTGTCATCCTTGTGGCCAAGGTGCGCGAGGTTGCCGGCGTACTGGAAGCAAACGGCTGGCGGGTGTCATGTGACGGCGCCTTCAAGGGTCAATTCCGCGGCGGCTTTAAAGGGGAGCTCTTCCGTGATGCGGTGCGTTATCTTTACCTGCTCAAGGCGACTTATGAAATCACGGGCGAAGCCATCTGGCTCGAACGCTATCAGCAGGCCCTCGCCGAGAAACCAGCCAAGTCGGCCGAAACCCGTCTGCAAATCTGCGCCGAGGGGTATCCCCGCGATCGCGTAGCGATTAAGAATATCGATAACTTTCAACTCTGGATCTACGTGGGCAGCCAAGCTGGCTTGGCGAAGCTCGTCGCCAGCGAGCTAGATAATGCCGTGAAGGCGGCTTATCAGAAGGGACTGGCCGTCAACGCCACCAACGCGCTCCCCGCCGTCTCGTCGCACGTAAAGTTTGATCATGCCGATCAGAAGATCTTCGGCCACGCCCATTGGCGCGAGGTCTATGCCGCCTGGTTTCCGCAGCCGACCCAAGAAGACGCGCGGCGTTTATCCGAAATCATTGATGGCAAGAAAGCGGGCGGACGGAAATATTACGAATCCCTCTGGATGAAGAACCCCTTGGCCGCCGCGTCTATTGTTGCCTTGGCGGGCGAGGAGTCCGGTCGCCCCGCGGTGCTCAAGGCCGTTGGCCATTACGACTACGCCCAGCTGAACATGGCCGAATTCTTCTTCGCCGAGGTCGCCTACTACGCTTTGCCGGAGGAGAAGTAAGTCCTTACTTCTGCCCTTGGCGCTGCTGGTTCAGCTTATTCAGGAGTGCATTGGCCCGTGCACGAAACTCGGTGGCTTTGGTCGTGTCTTGGGGGAGTCCGTCCTCTCCTTTTTCATAGCCATGGGCGAACCAGTGTAACGCCTGGAAGCCGGCGTCGTTGTCCTGTGTCGAGAAAACTTCCATCGCGGCGCGAAGTTTCTCCGGCTGACCTTTCAGTTGCTGCTTAGTCACATCGAAGACCGCTCGCGGGTAGCCACTCTTGGCCGATTTTTCCAACCACTGGAAGCCTTCGTCCCCGGTCGCGAGCCGTTGACTGAGCAAGAAATAGAGGAAGTACATCGCCTCTAGGTCGCCTTCTTCCGCCATCGCGCGCAGGTTCGCCACGGCGTAATCCGCCACCGGCTTGAGGTCCGCCTTGAGAGAAGTCTTGAGCCAGGCATCGGCGCGGTCGTCGTAGCGATGAGGACCCGAAGACACGAGCAGGGCGCGGAGTTCACCGGCCTCCTTCGCGGGTAAGCCGTCGAGTGAGGCCTCGGCCCGCGCCAGCAGGGCGGGGCCATCCCATGTCGGTTTGGATTCTTTCCGAAGCAGGATGGCGCCTAGAGTGGCGGAGAGCAGGAAGGCGCCGGCGAGAAAAATTTTGAGAGATTTGCTCATAGGGAAATGGATCGGGGTAAGGGGTGGTGGCAGGGCGCTGCCAAGGTACGAAAGGCAAATTTAATGGGCTTTCAATGCCTATATCTTGATTGCCCTGCCTGACTGGGGCTTGCCAGCCGACTAGGGAAGGGCAGAGTGCGCTTACTTCATTCAGCCCTCTCACCTTGAAAATATTCCTTACCATTTCGCTACTGGTATCCGCCGTTGGCTTCGCGGCATCAGTCCCCTTAGCTAAGTCGGCGAATCCGGCGACGACCCCCGTCTTCCATCCTCTCGCCGCCAATCATTTTGAGGACATGCGCGCGGTCGCCAAGAAGGGCGAAGCCACGCTCGTTTTTCTGGGTGACGACACCCTCGGCTACTGGACGTATGCGGACAAGCTGCACCTGCAAAGAGGGGGTTTTCAGAATTGGACCCTGAGAGGGTCGCTGCAGTCTGCCAACTTTGGGTTACCTGGGGATCGTACGGAACATGTGCTTTGGCGGCTGGACCACGGGCTGATGGATGGGCTAAAGCCCAAAGTCATCGTCCTGCTTATTGGGATGAATAACTCCATCGCCCAAGGTAACCCTGTCGCTGAGTGGACAAATGGAGAGAAATACCACTGTACCCCTGAGCAGACTGCCGAAGGCATCAAGGCGATTATCGAGCGACTCAAGACAAGGTGTCCGGAATCGAAAATCCTGCTTCTGGGGATCTTCCCCATGTTCTCGCGGACGTATCGATGCACCCCTCAGGGCGAAGCCACCAATGCAATTATCAAGGATTTTGCCGATCAGCGGACGGTGTTCTACCTGGATCCAGGGGCGAAATTCATGATGCCTACGGGCTCCGTGAATATTGAGCTAATGCCCGACGGGATGCACCTGAATGAAGTCGGCTACCGGATTTTCGGTAATGAAATCATGCCGAAGGTGCAGGAATTGATGAAGTAGAAGGAGTCGCCGTTACCTCAGGTCATTCTTGCCAGCCTCTAATGGCGGGGCAGAGTGCGCCTACCCCTATGAAGACCCGCCTCACCTCCCTCGTCGCCCTTGTGGCTTCCTTTGTCGCCGCCTCGGCTGACACGAACTACGCTATCCAGCCAGTACTCCACCCCGGCACGGAGAAGCGCCATGAATCCTTCAATGAAATCTCGAAGAAGGGCGAAGCGCAGCTCGTCTTCCTCGGTGACTCGATCACCCACGGCTGGGATGGCCGCGGCAAGGCAATCTGGGAAAAGAACTGGGCCCCGTTGAAGGCCGCTAACTTCGGCATCGGCGGCGACCGCACCGAGCACGTCCTCTGGCGCCTCGACCATGGTAACTTTGACGGTCTGAAGCCGAAGGAAATCGTGCTCATGATCGGTACCAACAACACCGGCCACCAGGGCCGCGCCCAGAAGGAGCTCAACGGCGCCGTCTACCAGTGCACCGCTGAACAGACCGCTGAAGGCATCAAGGCGATCATCGCCAGCCTCCAGAAGAAGTGCCCCGACGCCAAGATTCTCATCCTCGCCATCTTCCCGCGCGGTGCTGATAAGAACGATAAGTTCCGCCAGCAGAACGAAGCCACCAACGCCATCGTGAAGGGCTTTGCTGACGACAAGAAGGTCTTCTTCCTCGAT
>CAIKRN010000081.1 GCA_903829855.1 uncultured Opitutia bacterium | reverse complement strand
GGGCCAACCCATCATCGCCGCCGGCGCGGGCACCGGAATCAGTGCTAAGTTCATCGAACGCGGCGGTGCTGACTTGGTCATCGTTTATAACTCCGGACGCTTTCGTATGGCCGGACACGGTTCCACCGCTGGCATGATGGCCTACGGCGATGCCAACGCGGTCGCGATGGAGATTGGCGAATACGAAGTACTCCCCGTCGTCGAAGAAATTCCCGTCATCTGCGGCGTCCATGCCACCGACCCTCGCCGCCGCATGTGGCACTGGCTCGGCAAGGTGAAGGACATGGGCTTCTCCGGTATCAACAACTTCCCCACCCACACGATCATCGACGGAAAGTTCCGCCAGATTCTCGAAGAGACCGGCATGAGCGTGAAGAAGGAATTCGAAACCGTCGCCCTGGCGCGCAAGATGGATATGTTCACCATCGTCTACGTGGGCTCCCCCGAGGAGTCCAAGCAGATGGCCGAGGCTGGGGCCGACGTCATCATCGCCCACGTGGGTACGACCGTTGGAGGTTCCATCGGCGTAACCAACGCTACGATGAGCCTGCCTGAGGCCGCCAAGATTACCCAAGGCATCATCGACGCTGCCAAATCCGTCCGCAAGGATCTGATCTTCCTCAGCCACGGCGGCCCGATTAACACCCCGGAAGACGCAGCCTTCATCAACGAGCACACCGACACCGACGGTTTCGTCGGGGCCTCGAGCCTCGAGCGCATGGCGGTCGAACAATCCCTCACTGACCTCACCCAGCGCTTCAAACAAATCCCGGTGAAGCGTAAGTTCTTCTGAACTTATGGCCACAATCGCAGTTCTCGGCACTCTTGACTCCAAGGGGGAAGAACATGCCTTTGTGGCCGCACTCATCGCTCGACACGGCCATAAGCCGTTACTGATCGATGTTGGCACCGGTGGCCCGGCCACGGTCCAACCAGATATCACCCGCGAACAAGTCGCTGCCGCCATCGGCCTCGACCTCGCTACGCTGATGGCAAAGAAAGATCGCGGCGCCTGCGTTGTCGCGATGACCCACGCAGCACCTGCCCTGGTCTCTAAATTGGCTTCCGACGGACGTATCCACGGCATCATCTCCCTCGGCGGTGGTGGCGGCACCGCCATCGGTACGGCCGCGATGCGCGCCCTGCCCCTCGGCTTCCCCAAGCTGATGGTCTCGACGCTAGCCGCTGGCAACGTCGCCCCTTACCTTGGCACGAAAGACATCACGATGATGCCGAGCATCGCCGACGTCGCCGGACTCAATCGCCTCTCGCGGGTCATTTTCACCCGCGCCGCCGGTGCGATCTGCGGCATGGTTGACGCCGAACCTCAGGTCGGTGCCGCCAAGCCGCTCATCGTCGCCAGCCAATTCGGCAACACGACGACCTGCGTCACTGAAGCCAAAAAAGTCCTGGAGGCTGCGGGCTACGAAGTCCTCGTCTTCGCTGCCACGGGCACGGGCGGACGCATCATGGAATCCGTCATCGAGAGCGGCATTGTTGCCGGCGTGCTCGATGTCACCACGACCGAATGGGCGGACGAACTCGTCGGCGGCGTGCTCAACGCTGGGCCGGAGCGAATGGACGCTGCCGCCAAAGCTAATATCCCCGTCGTCGTAGCCCCTGGCTGCCTCGACATGGTTAATTTTGGCGAGATGAGTTCCGTGCCGGCGAAATTCGCTGGGCGCAACTTCTACATCCATAACCCGCAGATTACCCTCATGCGCACAACGGCGGATGAATGCCGTCAGCTGGGTGAAATCGTGGCAAAGAAGGCCAATGCTTATTCAGCTGGCACCGCGATCATGATTCCCCGCAGGGCGATCTCGGTCATCAGCGCCGCCGGCCAACCCTTCCACGACGCAGCAGCCGATACGGCCCTCTTCGATGCCCTTAAGTCGAACGCCCAGGTGCCAGTACAAGAATTCGACCTCGCCATTAACGACAAAGAGTTCGCTCAAGCGTGTGCCTACAAGCTCATCGAGCTCATCGGCTGTCGTTCGTGAAACCAAAGCACATCCCCCGCTTGGCCTATGTGGCCATGCTTTTCAATATCGTCGCCTGGGGCATGTCTTGGGTGAGCGTTCGTTCGGTGCTCAAGGCGGATATCGACCCCGGGCAACTAGGCGCACTTCGCTACCTCATCGCCTCGGCGGTCATGCTTCCCGTATGGCTGTATCGTGGCTGTCCCTTACCCCATAAGTCAGATTGGGGTCTCGTGGCACTCCTAGGAATTTTTGGTTTCTGCTTTTATAATCTCGGGATTAATTTTGGTGAGCAGACCGTCGATGCCGGCACCGGGTCGCTCTTAATCTCGTTTCAACCAATTATTGTCATCGTCATCGGCGTGATGCTCGGTCGTGAAAAAGTCCGCTGGGTCGCCTGGACCGGCATCATCATCTCGATGATTGGCGTGTTCCTTACCGCCATGGGAGGCTCTGCCGGCTTTACCCTCAATTTTGGCACCCTCCTCATCCTTGGAGCCGCCCTCTCGTCGGCCATCCAGACCTTATTGAATAAGGCCCTCACAAAGCGCCACTCCGCCATTGATACCACGACTTGGGCCATCTGGGTGGGCACCCTGGGGCTCATCCCGTTCGCCCACGACCTCCCCACCGCCATCCACGGCCTCTCCACCCCCGTCGCCCTGCACCTCCTCTTCCTCGGGGTCGTGCCCGCCGCGCTCTGCTACACGATCTTCGCTTGGGTGCTCACCCAGGTGCCCATCGCGACCGCGATGAGTGCGGTCTACGCGATTCCGGTATTCTCCGTCATCTTTGGCTGGTCGATGCTCGGTGAACGCCCGACGGCAATGACGTTGATTGGGGGTGCGGTTACACTGGTCGGAGTGGCCTGGGTGCAGCTCCTGACACGCCACGAGAGAAGTTGAGTCACACGCCGCCGCATGGTGGCGGCAGGTAGGGGCACGACTACGTTCGTGCCCTTCCCGGCGTATAGAAATATGGCCACTCATCGGTCGTCTTACATAATCCAGCCCGGACTGGATTCGTGAGCACATAGTTCCACTTCGCCCGCAGCTGAGCGCGGTTTCGCAATCTATGGTCGAATCCATCCCTCTGCCAATCGATGGGTCGCTTCAAGGAGACACTTCTCTTCAAATCTGTCATGACGGATTCGATACCATGCATCCTAGGTATCAATACGATCAGATGGAGATGGTCCGGCATCGCTAGAATCAAAAGTGGACGCCAGCGCCCTAAAGACTCTAGTTCGGCTGAGGCTACGTGGATGGCGCTCCATCCATCGGAGTTTGCGAATTGATTAACCCTGCGAGGACTGCCGCATAAAGTTAGAAATATGGGGTCGTCAGCTGAAACCCAAGTCGGCCTATTGTGTGGCAGATCCTTTCGCTCGTTGTATGGCATACATGACAAAAATGACCTGGCTACTTATGCGGCAAGACAGGCAAATCCTCACTAGGGCCCAGATAAAAACACCAGAGAAGGGCGTGGCGTAGCCCCGCCCCTACCTACGTTCACCATTCGGCGAACGTGGTCCCGTCCCTACCTTTGGGCTCTACTTCCCCAACTCCGCGGCCGACCAAGGCGCGGTTCGACCCTTGGTCGCATCACGCACAGCTTTGACGTCATCAAGCTTCACCGCGGGGGCTTTATTGCCGAAAGACTTACGCACATAGGTCAGGACATCCGCCAACTGCTGGTCGTCTAGCCCCATCGGGGGCATGGGTATAAGGCCGTAATCCTTGCCGCCCACCTGAGTCGGACCAGCCAAACCGTGCATCACGATTCGGGCGAGGCGCTTAACATCACCCGCAACCCATTCGCTTCCAGCCAGCGGAGGATAAACCCCCGCAAGCCCCTGCCCAGCGGCTTGGTGACAATTGAGGCAGAGGCCCTCATAGATGGCCTGGCCAGGTGAAACCACCGCGGGCCCACTCGCCGAAATCTTTTTGAGATACGCGGCCTGATTCGCCGGAAGCTCGCCAGCCAGCGTACCCGCGGTCGGCAGCAGGTGGCGAACCGTCTGCTTTAAAGCATAGTCTAGGAACTTATCCGTGGGCTGGGCCAAGGCACCCAAGGCGGTACGGAGCGAAGCCTGCCCACCGACATGACTCAAGGCGACCACGGCTTCCAAACGTACCCGCGGCTGAGAATCAGCGACGGCCTTTGCCAAGCGCACCTGCACATCGGGTAGCTGCATCGACCATTCACCAACGACCCGCGCGGCATACGCTCGAATCCGGAAATCAGCAGAGGACTGCAGGGTACTCAGTAGCTCCGGACGGATCGCCACGTGGGATTGCAGGACGCCTAGCGCCTCCAGCAAGGCGCGGCCATCAGGATTCTTCGCGATGAACGCATCCGCCGCGGCGACGACATTTTCCGATGGGCGATGAAAAAGCAAACGTCGGGCCTGATAGCGGGTCCAGCGCTCCGGCGAAGTCAGTTGGGTGAAAAGCTCTGCCTCAGTCATGCCGACGAGGTCAGGCTGCTTCACCAAGGGAAACCCTTTGGCCGTGATGCGCCAGATACGCCCGTGCGAACGATCACGACGAGGATCAGCGTAACTCGCCTGGTAATGCCCAATGACGGCATTAAACCAATCGCAGATGTAGAGCGCCCCATCCGGCCCGACTGAGACATCCACTGGGCGGAAGGCTTTGCTGCTGGAGATAATCGGGCTAACAATCCGCTCCGTCTTAAAGCCCGAGCCATCATCCACAAAGCGGTGCAAATCGACAGTGTTTCCGTAGTATCCACCGATCAGCGCCGCACCCTGCAGTTCGGCCGGCATCGCCGTGGTGCCAACGATTTCCACGGAATTAGACTTCAGGGGTGAATCAAAAAGCGAATGGGTACCCGCATACTCATCTGGGGTCTCAATCGCCCCAAGGCCCGGCAAACTGTAATAACCCGCGACGCGGTCGCCGCTCTTATGGAACGGCTGGAAGTAATCGTCAAAAGCAACGCCCCAGCAATTGTGCCCGGCTTTCGCGAATTGGAAGAAAGGCTGGAGGCGCTGAGAGTTAATATCGTACCGCATCAGGCCGGACTTAGGCAGGCTCACGATACCATGAGGGGTCTCCACCCGCGTAATGGCATGCAATCCCTGCGTCATCCACAGCGTGCCGTCCGGGCCGTGGCTGATGGAGTTGACGAGCTGATGTGTGTCGCCAACGCCGAAACCCGACATCATCACGGTGCTGGTATCGGCCTTACCATCGCCATCCAAGTCGGTCAGCATGAGCAAGCGATCGAAGTCACAGACCAGGAGCGAAAGTGAATTCTGACGCTCCACCAGCGGCTCGACGCCCTGCACCATCGTTAGGCCTTCGGCAAAACGCACCGACTGGTCAGCCTTACCAACGCCCTTGGTATCCTGCAGGCGGAGAATGTAATCCTTCGGCTTAACCCCGGGCACGGCCTGCGGGTAGGTCGGCGAACAACAGACATACATCCGACCCTTCGCATCCCACGAAATCTGCGTGGGCTTAGCTACCCCAAGCGATTCATCGGCGTAAAGGGTGACTTCAAACCCTGGAGCGATCTTGAAAGTAGCGAGCTCTTCCGCGGCGGTCATCACCTTCTCCGTACTGACCACTGGGCCAGCCTGAGGCTGCGGGGCCTGGGATTCACGGCCCAGGGCAAGCGCATGGATGTGCCCATCCCACGTAGCGACCAATGGCTTATAGGCTTCGAAGTTCTGCTTGAGAGACGGGGCGGGACCAAAACCCTTCCCGTAGTTCTGCGAGATACGATCGCCATAAACGAACGACCAATTGGCGGGGCGCCAGCAATCCGCCCATAGTCGATTTTTCTCCACAATCGCGGGGCGCAGTTTGGCGACGGCATCGATTGATTCGGTCAATCCGAAAGACTTGAGGCAGGCGGAACCCACCCGCGAAAGGCCTTCTTCAGATAGATGCAACCCATCGGTCGAGATCAGCCCATCGGTGGCCGTGGTGAGATCCACATAAGGCAAGCCACGCTGCTTCGCGATTTCGGCCACCGCGGCGGCATAGTCCTGCAGGTCCTTACGATGGGCTGAGGTCGTAAGATCAGGCTGACGGCGCGAAGCCATAAATCCGCACGGCGAAAGGAGGACAATGCGCGGCGTGTGCTGGCCCAATTCATCCAACAGGCGATGATAATCCGCCTTGAACTTAGCGAGTCCGGCCGAACCAGCCAGTGCCTCGGTCTGGCCGAACTGTAGAAAAAGCGTCGTCGCGCCCGCCGATTCGAGCTGCCCCTTCCAAGGCCCGAAATTCAAATCGCGCCACTGCTCGTGAACCGTATCCGCCTCCCAGGCCATCGAACGGAAACGAGGATTCTTGGCCGCGTAAGCGGTAGCGAGCCGAGCTTCGAGCTCACCGGACTTAGCCTCCCTTACAAGATTTTCCTGACCGATGAAAACGACGACCTCATCTGGGAGTAAATCGAACTTGGCCTCCTTGAAAGGAACGGGCGGCTTCCAGCTCGAGCTCGGTTGACCGAAACGATTCAGGACAATCTCCTTGGTGGTCGGAGGAAGGTCCGTCAGCGGATCGATGGTGATATTGCGGAAGTAGATTTGGGCCTTATTATTGCCATGAATCTGCAGGCCGATGAGGCCATAGGCATCATCGATTTTCGGATCTGTCTCGGTATAATCGAGGGTCGCTTTGCCATTCAGGTAAATCGTGATTCGAGGCCCCTCCGCACGCACCTCATAAGAGTTCCATTCGCCCGGCTTCTCGAGCGACTTGATTTCCGCTTCGCTCTTCACACCGTAGGCGGCGACGCCCTCGCCAGCGCGAGCCAGGAAGCGCTTTCGACGCGATTCATCATAAAGACAGCCCGTGTGCCCAGCCCCGATGTCGGCCTGATATCCCGACATTTCATTCTCGGGCTTGGTCAGTCGGATGCTACGAAACTGGACCCCGGAGTTCACGAAACCCTCGGTGCCGACCAACTTGTATTCAACCTTGAGGTGGAAGTTATAGTAGCTGCCTTTCGTCGTGAGGAATTCGTTACGTGGATTACCCGCCAGCGAGCCTCCAACGATGACGCCATCCTCCACCCGCCAAACCTTGGGGTCGCCCTCCCAGCCATTCAGAGTCTTGCCATCGAAGAGCGTGATGGGCTTGGCAGATAGACCAAGAGAACCGACCAATAGGCAAAGGATGAGGGCAAGACGCTTCATGGGGATACCGATTAGGCAATCCGCCCAGCCAATTGTTCCAACCCCAAATGACAACGTTCGCCGCATGGTGAACGTTAGGTAGGGGCGGGACTACGTAACGCCCAGGTCACGACGTAGTCGTGCCTCTACCCACAGGCCACCATTCGGCGGCCTGTAGACACCAAAAGACCGAAGGCTTTTACAACCTCCGGTCCTCGTGACCTCAGGCCCTCCTATCCTCGAGCTTAGGCCAACCCCAAGTGCTTCAAGGCCTCAGGCGTCGGTCCGTCAAAGTTTAAGGTCGGGACGTTGCCGACGTAGCCGATGTCCTTCCAGCCCTGCGGAGTGGTATAGTACCCGCTGGCCGCGAGATAGCGGAAGCGGCTGAAGAAGTTCTGCTGGCCCTTGAATGCCTTCTTCACCGCAGTCTTACCGCAGATGTCGTCCGCGATGGCGCATTTCTGCGGTTCAGCAAGGTCGGCGAAATCCTTCTGAAAGCGACGCTGAGCTTCGGCATCGAGCCAATCCAGGCCGGCGGTGATGATCGGTCGATCCTTGTTAGTCTCATCGTAAGGGGAGCTGATCCATTCATCGATGAACTCCTGGACGCCGAGCTGCGAAGGCATTTTGTCGCCCGGATTGTCCGGCGGCAGAATCAGATCGGTCAGCGATGCAGCCGCCTTGCGCTGCTTGGGCGTCAGCGTCAGCGGCCAAAGGTCGCCCGGAGTGTAGTTCTTGTTCAGCACCGGGTCCGTGCCGATCCGCTGTCCGCCGGGGGCGGCGCCAGAGGGACGCGGGAGCTTGTCCTGGGCGGAGGCGTGCGGGAAGATCGCGGCGGCAGCCGCGGCGGCGCCGATCCACTTGAGAGCCTGACGGCGATCAATCTGACCGGAATTATCTGCGGGAATGTTTTCCATGTTCGTAGGCATTAGAGGTTACCCTTGCGCATCGCTTCGACGAGATGGTCGGACGCTCGCCAAGCGAGGGCCATGATGGTGAGCGTGGGGTTCTTGTCGGCGTTACTGCAGAAGGCCGAGCCGTCGTTGAGGACCAGGTTCGGGACATCCCAGCACTGGTTCCACCGGTTAGTAACCGACTTCTTGGCGTCGGCTCCCATGAGGGCTCCGCCGACTTCATGGATGATTCGTCCCCCGGCCTCGATGGCTTTGGAGCCATCAGCCTCAGGCTTCTTGGCCTTGCCGCCAATGGCTTCGATGACCATCGCGAAAGTCGCTTCCATGTGGGCCGCCTGCTTGAGTTCGTGGTCGGACCATTTCCAGTGAAAACGCAGAACGGGGATGCCCCACTTATCCTTCACGGTCGGATCGATTTCGCAGAAAGAGTTTTCGTTCGGGATCATCTCACCGCGACCGGCGAAGCCGATGCCCGCGCCATATTTCTGGCGGACTTCTTCCTTGTAGCTCTTACCGTAGCCTGGGCTCGCGCCACCGGCACCGAGTCCGGGCATACGACGTCCGGTGCCGAACTCGATATGGTAGCCGCGGGCGAACCCGAGCTTGCTGGCGTCTTTATAAAGCCACCAAGGGATGTAGACGTGCGTTCCGGCGCCTTCCTCATTATGGACCGGAAGATTTTCAAAAGCGGGGACGCTGCCGCCGAGGCCCGCGCCCACGGTGTCCATGATGTACTTGCCGACGAGACCAGAGCCGTTGGCGAGGCCGTTCGGGAAGCGATGGGACTTGGAATTGAGCAGGATGCGGGCGGTCTCGCCCGAGCTGGCGGCGAGGATCACCGCGCGGGCCTTCACGGCGCGCTCCTGGCCGGCGACCTTGTCGATGTAGATGACGCCGTTGGCCTTCCCGTCGGCGCCGACCGTGACCTCGCGGGCATGGGCGTTACAAAGGATGTCGAGGTTGCCGGTCGCGAGGGCCGGCGGGAGGTGCACGGTGGTCGACTGGTAGTTGGCCTTGATGGCGCAACCGCGACCGCAGTCGGTCGCCCAGAAGCAGGCGGCGCGCTCCTGCATGGCCTTAGCGATGATCTTCTGCGCCTTGGGATTGTTAGGATGCAGGCGAGCCGGGAAGTTAACGTGATCCTGGCGAGTCGAGAGGACGGCACGATGAATCGGAATCACCGGCATACCGAACTTCGCGATGTGCTTCTTGACGTAGAGTTCACCGGCTCGGGCCTTGGGCGCTGGCAGCAGTGTGCCATTCGGCGAGTCGGGCGTGTTCTCGAGGCCTTCGTTGGAGCCATAGACCCCGACGAGCATCTCGACCTTGTCGTAATAAGGGGCGACGTCTTCATAGCTGATCGGCCAGTCGAAACCGAGTCCGTCACGGGAGTATGGCTTGAAGTCGTAAGGGCCGTTACGGAGCGAGATACGACCCCAGTGATTGGTACGTCCGCCGAGCATGCGGGCACGCCACCAGTCGAAGCGCTGCTTCGGGTCGGTCGACGCCTGAGTATAAGGCTCACCCGGGACTTCCCAGCCGCCGTCGACGGTCGCGTCATGGAAGCCGAACGGTTTCTCCTTCGTGCTCATCGCGCGCAAGGGAGCATCCGCCTTAGACTGGAACATCGGGGTCTCGGTGACAGGGTCGTAATTACGACCAGCCTCGAGCATGAGGACCTTCACGCCGTTCATGGTAAGCGTGTAGGCCGACTGTCCGCCGCCAGCACCAGAACCCACGACAATGACGTCGTAGATAGGCTGGAGGTCTTTCTCGGTGATGATGGGCATGGGAGTGGGTTTAGAAATTAACGGGCGCCCGCAAAGTTCCAGCCGTCATTAAAGAAGCCAGCATCCTCGACCTTACCAGGGTTCTGGCTGTCAGGGGCGGTGTTCAGGTCAACGACAGCCCAGTCGGGTAGCTTGGCGATCTGGCGAGCATTGTTGAGGTAATCGTATTCGCGGTAGGTGAAGCTACTGTTGATTACAACATAGCGAGCCGGATTGAGCGGGTTAGGATAAATCAGGATTGGGGCATGATCGCCGGCGCTGTAGGTCTTACCATTGACGACCAGTTTCTCGGCCGTCCAGGTGATGGGGAGCTTGGCCACAATCTTAGCCAGCACCGCATTGGAGGAAGGATCGCCCCACAGGATGAGGTTGTTCTTGGCAATATCCTCGTCCTTGACGTCGGCATCCTTCTTCGCCGGAGCAAGGCCGCGGAACTGACGGCGCCATTCAAAACTACCGCGCTCCATCTCCGCCTTCGTCCAAGCACCCACCTTGGCATTAATCGGCTGCCCCGAGGGTGCAACGAACAGGAAGGCATCCATGAAGGCATCGTCAATCGGACCGGAGAGGCCGTGCTTCTTGGCAATCACGGCTTCATCGAGGCCTTGGATCAGCGCCCACTTGCCGTTCTGGCGAGCGAACTTGGCTGTCCACGATCGTTCGGAAGTGGCCCGGCCGGCATCAATGTCTTGGCCATCGATCTTCACCATGGTCTTCTCGCGCAAGGATTGCGGAGCGAAGCCAACCGGCATGTCGAGCGTGAGTGCGCTGACATTCTTTGTCTGCACGACCACGTTGCGTTCATCCACGGTCTTGGCGTCGACGCGGGCCATCTGCCAGTGGTTTTCCATACGATCCACCTGCACCCAGTGCATGCGGTTATAGCGCAGGAAGTAGGTCACGAAACTCACTTCTTTGGGCATGCGATTGCGGCCGGCCGCTGCGATGATATCGAGGCGGCGCTCGATTTCGGCAAACGAATCCGGATGGAAACGGTGAGGGGTCTTCGGACCAATGATGTGCGTGAGTTCGATATTTTCCTTGGCAAGGTAACGGGCCATGATGTCCGCGGCCTGCTTCTGCCCATCGATTTCACCGCTGTAAGCAATGGTCGGGGCGTTCACGAAGTTCGCGGCGACGTCGGTCGCGTTATACCAAGACCAAAGGGTCTTCTGCCAAGACGGGATACGGTTCACTTCTTCCGATTGGAAGACCTTCAAGAACTCTGGGGTTTCCGAGAAACCCGCACCGGGGCTGATGGCGCACCAGCGATCAGTGTAATGGGCGCCAAACTGCCAGACGGCAGCACCCCCCATCGAAAAGCCGCGAATCATCAAACGGTCGTCGTCGATATTGTAGCTCTTACGGGCGTGGGCATAGGCCTCCCAGAGGTCCATCTCGCCCGCGAACTTATTGGCGCAACAGTAGCGGCCGTAGAGATGGAGCACCAAGCGATTGTTAGCGGGGATCTGACCGATGTTCTTGCGACGGTCATTCAGGAACGAAAGTTCGGTGAGGACTTCGCCGCGGCCGTGGCACCAGAAATCCAGGCGCATCAGGGAGCCGGAATAGTTCTCGGGAATAACCATGCCGTAAGGCTGCACTGAGCCGTCGATCTTCGACTTATAGCCGCGCACCACGAGCCCGGTTTGCTTCGTCCACGGGGTCTCACCTTTGAGGAAGAACGCCGTCCGAGCCTTGCCTTCCACGATGAGGTCATGGGCGGACTTGAATTCGCCCTTGTTGAAGAACTCATTGTACTTCACGGCCCAATCGACGGACTTGTAGAAAATCTCGAGGTCAGGAAGGTATTCCTCGAGTCGAGGGTTCTTGGCCTGCGCCTTAGCGGCGGCGTCGATCGCAACGCGCAGCTCGGCAAGTTCCTTGGGCAGTGAGGCCTTATCGGCCTCAGGCAGGGCCAAGGCCTTATCCGTCGGCGGGATTGGGCGGACAGCCGTGGGGATGTTGTCCTTAGGTCCGTCCGCGAAAGCGGCGACAGCCATGAGCACGAGGGGGAGAATATGACGCATTTGTGGAAAGAGGGAAGCCGACCGCCGAAGCGTGTCAGGGTGATACCAGGGGTCTCGAAGGTTTAGACTACGACCCACCCCTCCGACAAGTGTTCCTTCTATTGATAATACGACACGAATGGGCCTAGGCGGCCATTTTCCTCGCCTCGGCCCTTCCCCTTCCTCACATCTCCGGGCAATGGCCCTCCTCAGTCTCCTCGACGTCTATGTCAGCTTCGGCGGCCCTCCCATCCTGGACCACCTGAACCTCCAGATCGAGGAAGGTGAACGCGTCTGTCTGCTTGGCCGTAACGGTGCCGGTAAGACCACCCTCATGCGCATCGCCGCGGGGGAATCCCCTCCCGACACGGGCACGGTCACCATCCCCGACGGGGTCTGCATCGCTCGCCTCACCCAGGAAATCCCCGAAAGCCTCCCGGGGAACGTCCGCGATATCGTGACCTCCGGCATCCGGACTGATGACCATTCCGAGGACTGGGAAAAAGACCTGCGGGTCGATGATCTAATCGCTCGCCTCGGGCTCCCCGAAGATCGCGCCTTTGAAGACCTCTCGGGCGGCCTCAAGCGCCGCTGCCTGCTCGCCAAAGCTTTGGCCGCGAAGCCCGGCCTGCTGCTGCTGGACGAGCCGACCAATCACATGGACCTCGATTCGATCCTGTGGATGGAAGAGTTCCTCCTCGAACAGAAGATTCCTCTGCTCTTCGTCACGCACGACCGCGCCTTCCTCCGGCGTATGGCGAACCGCATCATCGAGCTCGATCGCGGCAAGCTGGCCAGCTGGTCTTGCGACTACGACACCTATCTCGTCCGTAAAGAAGAGCTCTTCGTCGCCGAAGAACGTCAACGCGCCGCCTTCGATAAGAAGCTCGGCCAAGAAGAGGCCTGGTCTCGCCGCAGCCCCGGTGCCCGCCGCACCAAGTCTAACGCCCGCATGGAAGCGCTCGTGAAGATGCGTGCCCAGCGTGGAGCGATGCGTTCCGTAACCGGCTCGGCCAAGATGGAAATCAGCGAAGCCGAACGCTCTGGCGTCCGCGTAGTCGAAGCCGAGAACATCGCCTTCGCCTACCCAGGGGGCACTCCCCTTATCCGCGATTTCAGCCTCGTCCTCAACCGCGGCGACAAGGTCGGCCTCATCGGACCGAACGGCGCCGGCAAGACCACCCTGGTCAAGATGCTGCTCGGTCAGCTGGCCCCGACCTCTGGCGTCTTGAAGTTCGGCACGAAGATGGAGGTAATTTACTTCGATCAGATGCGCGACCAAATCGACGACAATAAGACCGTCGCCGAGAATCTCGCCGGAGACAGCGATACGGTCACCGTTCAGGGACGCTCGCGGCACGTCATCAGCTACCTGCAGGACTTCCTCTTCGACCCCACCCGCGCCCGCTCCAAGGCCAAAGTACTCTCTGGCGGCGAACGCAACCGCCTCTTGCTGGCTCGTCTTTTCACCAAGCCAGCCAACGTACTCGTGCTCGATGAACCTACGAACGACCTCGACGCCGAAACGCTCGACGTACTCGAAGACATCCTCGTCGATTACGTCGGTACGCTCATTATGGTCTCCCACGATCGTGCCTTCCTTGATAATGTCGTGACCAGCACACTCGTCTTCGAAGGCGATGGCGTTGTGACCGAACACGCCGGCGGCTATACCGACTGGCGTAACGAACTCGCCCG
>CAIKRN010000080.1 GCA_903829855.1 uncultured Opitutia bacterium | reverse complement strand
GCCGCGGAGCTCGGTCCACTGTGCTTCCGGGAAAGTGATCGCACCTTGGGTGCGGCGGCGCGGGCTGCCGGTGGCGATGAGTTTCGGGTGGGTGACATCGATGCGCCGCACGAGCACATCGCGGGCATCCTGGCGGGGCAGACAGACTGCGATGGCCAGGCCAGCCGGCATCTCCGTGGGAAGATCTTTCGAACTGTGGATGGCCACATCCGCTTCACCGCGGAGGAGGGCCTGTTCGAGTTCAGCGGTGAAGAGCCCTTTGCCACCTTGTTTCTCGAGCGACCAGCTCGCCTGACGGTCACCCGTCGTGGTGAGGATGCGGACTTCAGTCGGACGATGGAGCGCTTGGCTAAGCCGGGCCGCAGCATCGTGGGCCTGTTGGAGGGCTAACGGGCTGCCGCGCGTGACAATGACGATGGGGCCGGACATATCAGAGAGGGAGGTAGCCTTGGCGCATCAGCCATAGCACGCCCCAGGTCAGGGGAATGCCGAGGTTGCCGATGAGCAGGGTGGTGGCGGCGATGCGCAGGAAATCCCAGCGGCGTTGCTGGGCGGCCATCATGGCGATGACGGCTCCACAGAGGGCGGTCGGGATGCCGACGCCCACGCCGACCCATACCACTCGGTCATAAGGGTCCGTGACCTGCCCCAGAAAGACGGGTGCCGCTTGGCGCGTCATCAGGTAGGCGGCGTAAAGCGTACCCGCTGCCAAAAAGAGCGAGAACGCCTGAACCACGCCGTAGGCGCGGGAGTCGTCTTCACTCAGTTCAGTTGGCACGCCCAAAGCAAAGACGCCCCCGGGCCGACTTCCAAGATTCAAGTTTCCCGGGACGGGAATAATCCGCCCGGAAACCGTGCTCAGTGGCCGCCGAGACCTTCGTGCTCCTTGATGTATTCCTGTTTCAGGCCCAGGGCTTCTGGGGCATGGAGGACGAGCATTTTCATGCGTACATCCGCCGGTACGGTGGCCTCGGTGGCTTTTGAAACCACAATCATCAAGATGATCGAGAGCGGCACGGCCCAGATGGCGGGCTGTTCGCAAAGGATGCGGGCGAGCGGGTGGGCGACCCAATAATCCGCGATGGTCTTAGCGAGCGGGTGATCGGCCCAGTAAGCCGAAAGTTCCGCGGCATCGGCGATCTTCTTCGCCTTGGCGACGGCGACGTCAGAAATCGAAGTCAAGGTGATGGATGCCAGGGCGCTGAGCCCGCCGACGAGCATGCCCGTGGCCGCACCACGCATGGTCATGCCGCGCCACCAGACGCTCATGAAGAGCAAGGGGAAGTAGCTGGCCGCTGCGATGGCGAAAGCCTGGCCGACCATGAAGTTGATTTCCAGTGCTTCGACCTGCGATCCGAGGCCGACGGCTACGAGGCCAACGATGAGCGCCGACCACTTGAATGCCTTGAGGCGTTGTTCCGGCGAGGCCCCGGGCTTCAACATGCGTCCGTAGATGTCGTGCGCGAGGGCACTGGACATCGAGACGAGCAGTCCGGAGAAGGTGGACATAAACGCGGCGAAGGCGCCTGCACAGGTGATGCCCGAGAGAATGGAGCCAAGGAGCGGATGGTCTCGACCAGCAAGTAGTGTGGGCAGCTCGAGCACGACTTTGTCGGTGCCCTTGGCGCCGACGGCATCGTAGAGCTCTGGTGTCAGTGAGCGTCCGATGACTCCATAGACGGGCGGGAAGACGTAGAAGACACCAATCAGAATCATCACCCACATCGTGGTGCGTTTGGCGGCGACGCCGTCTGGGTTGGTATAGAAGCGGACAAGGATGTGCGGTAGACCGGCGGTGCCACAGACGAGTGCGATGATCAGCGAATAGGTGTAAAGGAGCGAGTAGGGCTTCTTATTCGCCTCAAGTTCCGCTTTCGCCTCAGGCGTCTTGGCGGCGACGATAGATGCATCGAGGGCCTTGGTGGTGAGCTTGCCGAACGGGGCGATCCAGGCCTCATCCTTGGGCGCCTTGGCCGGCAGGGCCTTGCGCTCGATGCCCGCCGGCGCGGCGGCCACCGTTTCCTGGCTAGTCTTATTGGCCGCGAGGTGCTGTTGGTAATGGCCGACAAGCGAGGCCAAGACAAAGATCGGCACGGTGATAGCGAAAACCTTCAGCCAATATTGGAAGGCTTGGACGAGCGTGATACCCTTCATACCACCAAGCGACACGTTGAGCGTGATGACGGCGCCGACGACGACCACGCCGGCCCAATAGGGCAGGCCGGGGAAGATGTAAGCCAGCGTTGTGCCAGCACCCTTCATCTGCGGCATGGTGTAGAAGAAACCGATGAAGAGCACGAAGCAGACCGCGATTTTGCGGAACATCGGCGAATCATAACGGCCTTCCGCGAAATCCGGGATGGTGTAGGCACCGAAGCGGCGCAGCGGGCCGGCGATGAAGAGCAGCAGGAACAGGTAGCCGCAGGCGTAGCAGACCGGATACCAGAGTGCGTCGTAGCCGGTAGCCATGACCATACCTGCCACGCCCATGAAGGACGCAGCGGAGAGGTATTCCCCCGAGATAGCAGAGGCGTTCCAGCCGACGGAGACCGAACGGCCTGCCACGAAGAAGTCGCCCGCGCTCTTGGATTTTCCGGCGGTCCAGAAACCCATGCCGACGGTGATGGCGACGGTAGCGAGCGAGCAGATCGCAATCCAAGGGTCGATGCCCTTGGTGGCTTCTGTGGCGAGAAGGAGGGTGTTCATGTTACTTGGTCTGGCCGTCCTGGGCGGCTTGGGCTTCGGCGTTCTCCAGTGCGATGGAGCGCTTGATGAAGACGTAGGAAATGACCCAGACGAAAGGGAAGAAGAGCACGCCGAGGATCAGCCACGTGAGCGTGAAGCCGAAGATGCGTTGGGCCATGAACGCGGGCTGGAAGTAGTTCAGCAGCGGCAGCGCGACGAGCGCCACGACGAAGCACAGCGCGCAGGCGATGGAGAGTTTCAACTGGTCACGCATCATGCGCGCCAAGAACGCATCCGAATGGATGTCGACCGGGGTGGGGGAGGTGGGCTCTCTCATGGGGGTGGGGACAGCCAAGCCTTTTGCCTTCGCTTGGCAACCCCTTGGATGCTGCGTCCCCGGACGGCTGGTTTTTGGGCACAAAAAAGGGCCGACTTACATCGGCCCTTTGGTTTCGGTCGCCCGACCGCTTACTTGGTCGTGTACTCAGCCTGCGCACCGCGGATGTTGCGCTTCTGGACCCAGGGCATGAGGGCGCGGAGACGCTGGCCGGTCTTTTCGATCGGGTGGTTCTCGCCCTTCTTGAGGAGCTTGTTGTAGTTCTTAAGGCCGCCCTTGTATTCCTTGACCCACTGGGCGGTGAACTTGCCGGACTGGATCTCCTTGAGGATCTCGCGCATCGCCTTGCGGGAGCCGCTGTTGATCACGCGGGGACCACGGGTGATGTCGCCGTACTTGGCGGTCTCGGAGATCGAGAAGCGCATGCCGGAGATGCCGGATTCGACCATCAGGTCGACGATGAGCTTCAGTTCATGGAGACACTCGAAGTAGGCCATCTCGGGCTGGTAGCCAGCTTCGACGAGGGTTTCGTAACCCACCTTAACGAGTTCGGAGGCACCGCCGCAAAGGACAGCCTGTTCGCCGAAGAGGTCGGTCTCAGCTTCTTCCTTGAAGGAGGTCTTAATGACGCCAGCACGGGTCGAGCCGATGCCCTTGGCCCAAGCGAGGGCGGTCTTGGTGGCCTTACCAGAGATGTCCTGCTGGATGGCGATGAGGGCAGGGACGCCCTTGCCTTCGACGTACTGAGCACGGACGACGTGGCCGGGGCCCTTGGGGGCGACCATGGCGATGTCGACGTTCTTGGCAGGCTTGATCAGCTTGTAGTGAATCGAGAGGCCGTGGATGAAGAGGACGGTCTTGCCACCCTTGCCGAGGTTAGGAGCGATGTCCTTTTCCCAGACGGAAGCCTGCTTCATGTCGGGGATGCCCACGAGCATGACGTCGGCGCGGCGAACGGCTTCGGCGGTCTCATAGACCTTGAAACCCTTTTTCTTCGCGGCGGCGGCGGACTTGGAACCCTTGTACAGGCCCACGATGACGTTCAATCCGCTGTCGCGGAGGTTCATCGCGTGGGAATGTCCCTGGGAACCGAAGCCGAGAACGGCGAGGGTCTTGTTCTTCAGGAAGCCGAGATCGGCGTCCTTATCGGTGTACACTTTGGCAGGCATTGGTGTTTGGTGGAAAAGGGGGAGGGATTATTCGGCGGAGGCCTTCTTGCGGCCGCGCGTCAGGGCGACGGCGCCGGTGCGGGCGGTTTCAATGATACCGAAGTGCTCGATGAGATCGAGGAAGGCAGAGATCTTCGTCACGTTGCCCGTGAACTCGATGAGCAGGGAATCGTGCGAAACGTCGACAACCTTGGCCCGGAAGAGGCCAGCAATCTCGAGAATCTCGGTGCGGGTCTTCTTGTCGGACTTCACCTTCACGAGGATGAGCTCGCGGGCGACGTGGTCGACTTCCTCGCGGGAGAAGTCATTGACGGTGATGACGTTGATCAGTTTATCGAGGGCCTTGACGCAACGGTCGAGGGCGGCGTCATCGGCGACGACGGTCGCAGTGATCCGCGAATACGCCGGATCGTGGGTCGGCCCGACGTTGAGGGTCTCAATGTTGAAGCCGCGCCCGGAGAGCATGCCGGCGACACGTGCCAGGACGCCGAATTTGTTTTCGACGAGGGCGGAGAGCGTGTGCTTCTTCTTGGGGGGCGTCATGGCGACTTGAGAATTATTTGGAAGGGGTGGACGGAGAGGGACTCGAACCCACGACATTCTGCGTGTAAAGCAGACGCTCTAACCAACTGAGCTATCCATCCAGAGGAAGGGTTGGTATAGGGAAGCCCCCCGCCTTTTGTCCACTATGAAAACCACCCCGCAGGCTTGCCCCGGGCCTGTTTGACCCGCAATCTGCGGGCAAATGGACCCTGTCCGCGAACAACGTATCCTGGAGGCCCTCCAAAGCTTGGCTCAGCCCGGCCTCAGCCAGCAGGGTCTTTTGGACTGCATCCGGTCGTTGGATGCGGAGGTGGCGACGGCCGACTCGGGTCTGCCCGGCGACCTCGATCACTATCTCCGCCGTCGCTCCTATGAAAAGGCCTTGGTCTTTCTCCAGGGCGGCAAACCAGGTGCGGGGACCTGCGGGCGCGGCGCATGAG
>CAIKRN010000079.1 GCA_903829855.1 uncultured Opitutia bacterium | reverse complement strand
TGGTTGGGAAGCCCCGATGCCCCCGGTGATGAAGAATAACCGCAACGCCCTTGGCGACCGCGCGCAAGGTCCCGTCAACAGCCTCGAACCCAAGCCCTTCGGCCGTCGCCTACTCGTCAGCGATTACGTCGGGAACAAGGTAGCGATCGTCGCCGCCGATGGCCGCGTCGAATGGTCGACCCCTGCCGAACGCCCACAGGACTCCTGGCTCCTGCCTAATGGCAATGTGCTCTTCAGCCACGTCCATGGTGCCAAGGAAGTAAAACCCGACCAATCCGTCGCCTGGGAATACATCGCCGATGCGAAGGTTGAAATTCAAGGCTGCCAGCCGCTGGCCGACGGGCGCGTGCTCGTCGTCGAATGTGGCCCGGGACGCCTCCTCGAGATTGGTCGCGACGGCAAGATTGCCAAGGAGATCAAAGTCCCGCTGACGATCATCCGTGCCCACGAACAAATGCGCGGATGCCGCAAGACAGCCGATGGACGCTACCTCGTGAGCGCCAAGGGCGACCGCGCGGTCCTCGAACTTTCGGCCGACGGTAAGCTACTCCGGTCCCAACCCGTGAACGGTGACATCCATGACGTCCGCGAGCTTGCCAACGGTAACTGGCTCGTGGCGCTCGGAGAAGGTGACGGCGTCGTCGAGTACGACAAGGCCGGCAAGGTCGTCTGGAACATCGGCCGCAACGAGGTCACCGACAACCCCATCTTCCTCGCCAGCTCCGTTGAGCGCCTCGCCAACGGTAATACCCTCGTGATGAACTGGCTCGGCCACGGCCACCTCGGTGCCACCGCCCAGATCTTCGAAGTCGACGCCCAAAAGAAACTGATTCGCCAGTTCACGGATCATAAGAACTTTATCAGTATCAATCACATTCAGGTGCTCGAATAACCCCTTATGAAACTCCGCCGCCTCTTCATCTTACTCGTCTTAAGTGGCGCTTTGTTCGCAGCGGACAAGCCCCCCATCGCCAAGAAAACCGCCACCAAAAGCGAAGACAAGTCGGCGATACCGGCCGAAAAAGGCGTACCACGCACCGAACTCAAAGCGCAGGTCATGCCGGGCGCATCGCTTAAATTTGATTTTCCGGAGCTCACCGTCGATCGCCATGGAGCGATGGCGGCTTGCAACCTGACCCTTCCGCAGAATTACGAAGCTGAAAAGAAATACCCGCTGGTGGTCTGGCTTGGCGGCGGCGAGGGCGGCAACTCCCCCAGCGGAGCCTTTTTACCCGCTGGCGATTTCATCACCGTGGGCCTCCCCTATCCCAAGGGAGCCAATAATCCTGCCCAAGCCAACATGGTCGGCGAATTCCCCAAGATCTGGACTTACCATCGCTTCATGCTCGATGAGATCGCCAAGGTGATTCCCAACATTGATAAGAAGAAATCCATCGTGGCGGGATTCAGCAACGGCGGGCACTCCATCGACGGCATGCTACGCGCCAGGACTCCGGGGGCACCCATCACAGACTACTTTGGCATCTTCATCTTCGCGGACGGCGGCGGCACCCCGTACACCTCCAAGGGGTCCCTGCCTAATCTGACCGGGAAATTTGCCTATGCCTGCTGGGGCTCCGAAAAGGGCTCCAATAAGCCGGCCACCAGCCAGCTCCCCAAGGAACTCAAGGCCAAGGGGGCGACCTCCCTCGGCAGCGAGATGGCGGGCGTCGGTCATGCTTTTGCGGATACCGAGCACCCCAAGGTGGCCGCTTGGCTCGAAAAGGTGGCCTTAGCTGGCCCGGCCACCCCAGCGCAGAAATAAGCCGAGGTCGGTCGGAACTAAGCCCCGCGGCGGCTGGTCATAAAATCCACCGACCCCGGCTTGACTCAAGCCGCCCCTAACTATTCCATTGTTGGAATAGTTTCCACCTATGAAAACACCCCTTGCTAAACGTTCGGTGCCCGCAGCCGCCGATACGGGCACTTCCAGCGTGCCCGCCCTCGAACGTGGCTTGGCCATGATGGAGACGCTCGCCCATCGACCCGAAGGCCTGACGCTCTCCGAACTCACCGCCGCCCTCGACCTCTCGCCAGCGTCCGCCCACCGCATCACGGGCACCCTCGAAGATAGCGGCTACCTCCGCCGCGATGAAGTTAGCCGTCGTTATACCCTGACGCGTAAACTGCTGCTACTCGGACAACCGCGCGGGGAATCCCGCAATTTAGTCGCGGCCGCGGCGGATGCCATGCGGGCCATCCTTCAGACGACCGGCGAAACCACGCAGCTCTGCTGTCTTGCCGAAGATCAGTGCGTGATTCTTGACCAGTTGGCCTCACTGCACCCGTTCAAGTACATCGTCGACCTTGGCTCCCTCGCCCCATTGCACTGCACTGCGCCTGGCAAAGCCATCTTGGCTTTCCTCCCCGACGCCGAGCAGGACGCGGTGCTCTCGCGACTAAAGCTCGAGAAGCATACCGACAAAACGATGACCTCCAAGCGCGACGTGGCCACGGAGATTGAACGGATTCGCTCCCAGGGTTACGCCTTAGACAAAGGTGAGCACTTCGATGGCATCTATTGTGTCGCCGCCCCCATCCTTGATCAGCACGGCCACGCCATCGGCGCCGTGACCATCGCCGGCCCCTCCAGTCGATTCCCCGCCGCTGCCATGGCTGAACGCGGTCAGTTCATCCGCACCCAGGCTCATCGCATCTCCCGCACTTTCCTTTCCTAATGCGTCGCCTCTTTGCCATTCTCGCACTCGGCGTACCTGCGTTGCCGGCCGCCGACCTCAAACCGGCGGACTTAGAGTTCTTCGAGTCCAAGATCCGGCCCGTGCTGGTCGCGGAATGCTATGAGTGCCACGACGCCAAGAAACAGAAAGGCGACCTGCGGGTCGATTTTCGCGATGGCCTCCTGAAAGGTGGTGAAAACGGCGCCTCCATCATCCCGGGCAATGCGAAGAAGAGCCTCCTCATCCAATCCATCTCCCATGAGCATGAGGACTTACACATGCCGAAGAAACGGCCGAAGCTCGATGCCAAGATCATCGCGGACTTCGCTGAATGGGTAAACCGTGGGGCCCCCGACCCGCGGAACAGTGCCCCAAAAGAATCCGTGACCGCCACCTGGTCCGACCTGCTGACGGTCCGGAAAAACTGGTGGAGCTTCCAGCCCCTCATGCGCACCGATGCGCCTAGTGGCAAGGCCGCCAGCCCGATCGATCGTTTCTTAGATCAAAAAATCGCCACCGCTGGACTTAAGCCTTCGGCGCCTGCCGATAAACGCACCTTACTTCGCCGCGCGACTTACGTGCTCACGGGCCTGCCACCCTCCCCCGCCGAGATCGACGCCTTCCTGGCGGACACTTCGTCGGAAGCTTTCACCAAAGTCGTGGACCGACTGCTGGCCTCACCGCGTTATGGTGAACATTTTGCCCGTCACTGGATGGATTTAGTGCGCTACGCGGATTCCCACGGCAGCGAGGGCGACCCCGAAATCAATCAGGCTTGGCGTTTTCGCGACTACCTAATTCGGGCGTTCAACACGGATGTGCCTTACGATCAGTTTGTGCGCGAACAACTCGCGGGCGACCTCTTGAAAAAACCGCGCGTGGACGCCAAGGAAGGCGTCAACGAATCCGTCATCGGCCCAGGCCACTTCCGCCTCATCGAACACGGCTTCCAGCCGCTCGATACCGCCGACGAACAGGTCAAAAATGTGGACAACCAGATCGACGTCGTCAGCAAGACCTTCCTCGGACTCACCGTCTCCTGCGCCCGTTGCCACGATCATAAATTCGATGCCATCAGCCAGGCCGACTTCTATGCCCTTTACGGCATCTTCGCCTCCACCCGTCCCGCCCAAGTCACCATCGATTCCCCCGATCGACTGAACAAGAACCGTGCTGAACTCATCGCCGCCAAATCCGAACTGCGCTCAGCCTTGGCAAGTGAATGGTCGACCGCTGCCCAAACGCTGGCGGGCAAACTCGCTTCCATCGAAGCCTCCGCCGCTGAATATCGCGCGTTAAAAAACAAAGAGCAGACGGCGGAAGAAGCCCTCTCCTCCTTAGAATTCCGTACACGCCTTCAAGCAGGCGCCGTCTCCAACGGACCGACACCCGCATCGTGGTGGACTTTTGAGCAGGACGGTAAAGACCTGACCGGCAAGCTGCCCGTGAAGCTCGAAGGCGGCGCCGTCATCCGGAATGGTCGCCTTATTCTCAACGGAGAGACCGCCTTCGCGAGTACGGCTCCATTGGCCCAAGACCTCAACGCCAAGACCTTGGAAGCCTGGGTGGCCCTGCCCTCCCTTGATCAATCGGGCGGCGGTGTAGTCACCGTCGAAACCCTCGGTGGGGGCGTCTTTGACTCCATGGTCTTTGCCGAGCGCCAACCCAAGCAGTGGATGGCCGGTAGCGACAACGGCAAGCGCACGCGCGATTTCGGCGGTCCGGCGGAGAATGCCAAACCCAACGAGCTCATCCACCTCGCCCTCGTCACGGACGCCACGAACCGCATCACACTTTACCGCAATGGCCAACCCTACGGCACGAGTTACATCCCCGACGGCGAGCAGGCCACCCTTCGGGAATTCGGTGCCGGCAAGGCCCGCGTCCTGTTTGGACGTCGGCACACCGGCGGCGGTCGCGCCTTTTTGAAAGGTGAAATCGAAGAAGCCCGGCTCTACACCTCGGCCCTTTCCGCCCAGCAGGTCAGCGCTTCTTTCCGGGCTGGCATCTTCCGTGGAAAAATTCAGGACCTCGCTCGCAAACTTACCCCAGCCGAAGAAACCGAGCGCATCAACTACCGCCAACAGCTGACTGCGGTACAGGCTGAACTGGCGCGACTATCGGCCGCACACGGGGATTCGCTCACCTCTTTCGAACAAGCCTCGACTAACCGCGACCACCCCTTGAACGCGTGGACCAAACTCCGGGAAGCCCCGCAAGGACAAATCGCCACTGTCTGGAAAAAACTCACCGTTACTAAGCCGATCACCACCCAAGTAACCTACACCTGGGATCTGACGGGTAAAGATTCGACCGCCTGGTTCCGTCAAGGTAACGGCTTCACCGCCGATCAGTCGGGAGATTTTATCGTGGAAGCGGAAGGGGCCAAACCTGTCCGCAACCTTCTACCAGCCGGCACCTACGGTAATCTTCTGTCGAACAAACATAGCGCGATGCTCACCTCTCCGCGCTTCAAGGTGGATTCGGATTACATCAGCGTGCGCATCCTCGGTGGCGGCGGTGCGCACTTGCGACTCATCACGGACAACTACCCCATCGGACAAGGCGGCGCTGGGAGCATCTTCCCCCAGACCGAAGTCTCCGGCGACCAACCGCACTGGATTCGCCTGAGCACGGCCTATCGACGCGGCTCCTATGCCTATATTGAACTGACCATCCCGGACGACATCACGCGCCGGGCGAATCAGGATCCGAAAAACAAAAGCGCCAGCAACCGCGCCTGGTTCGGCCTCCAACAGGTCGTCTTCCACAACGAACCTGCCCTTAAGCTTCCCGCTGGTCCGACGCTGTCCGAGGCCTTGGCCGAACTTCCGGCTCCCACTTCAGCCGAAAACCACATTCGCGACCTCACCGCCGCCGTGCAGGCCGCCGCCCAAGATTGGGGCAAAGGTAAAGCCACCCCAGCACAGTTGAATCTCCTGAATGCGTTCGTGAAGTTTGACCTCTTGCCGACCAGCCCGACCTCCGCAGCGGCGAAGTTCACCACCGAATATCGTCGACTCGAAGCCGCCATTCCAGAACTCCGCCGGGCGCCGGGCGTAGTCGAAGCCGATAGCTTCAATCAGCCCCTCTTCGTCCGCGGCGACAACAAGAAGCCAGCTGCAGTGATTCCCCGCCGCTACCTCGAGGCCTTTGACACGAAGGCTTTCGTGACCCAGCAAAGCGGGCGCCTCGAACTCGCCGAGAAACTCGCCTCGCCGGAGAACCCGCTCACCTCCCGCGTGATGGTGAATCGTCTCTGGCACCATGTCTTCGGCCGCGGGCTCGTCGGCACCGTTGATAATTTCGGCCGCTTGGGAGATCAACCGACACACCCCGAACTCCTCGACCATCTTGCCCGACAGTTCATCCAAGAAAACTGGTCCGTAAAGAGTGCCCTGCGCTCCCTACTGCTCACCGAGGCCTTTCAACGTGACAGCGTCCCTTCGACTGCCACGCAAGCCAAGGACCCCGCCAACGAGTTGCTTGCCCACATGCGGGTGCGCCGAATGGATGGCGAACCCCTCCGCGACACGCTCATCACGCTTGCTGGCCGAATGGGCGATCGGATGTACGGCCCGGGCGACAACGCCATGGCGGGAGCCCGCGAGCAAACGCGACGCAGCGTTTACCTGCTTGTCCGCCGTAACGCACTCAACCCGCTCATCACCACCTTCGATGGCCCCAAGCCCTTCACGACGCTCGGCCGTCGTGACGCCACGAATGTCCCCGCCCAGTCGCTCACCTTCCTCAACGACCCATTCATCATCGAGAGCGCCCAGAGCTGGTCCCGCCGACTGGACGCCCAGCAAAGTGACGCCTTGAAAATCGATACCCTCTTCATCCAAGCCCTTGGCCGCCCCGCGACCCCGAGCGAGCAACAAGCCTGCAGCCGCTACCTAGCCGACCTTGCGAAGACCCATGCAGGCAACCAGCCAGCGGTTTGGCAGGACCTCGCTCAGTCCATTTTCAACCTCAAGGAATTCCTTTATATTAAATAACATGTCCCCACTCACCCGTCGCGAACTTCTCCGCCGTTGCTCCCTAGGCTTCGGTGGCATCGCCTTATCTGGACTCCTCTCGTCGCCGGCCTTCGGCGCCGAATCCTCCGGCAAACGCCCGCTCAAGGCTAAGGCCAAGAACATCATCTTCTGCTACATGTCGGGTGGCGTCTCGCACGTCGACTCCTTCGACCCCAAGCCCGCCTTGGCCCGCCTGCAAGGCAAGCCCATGCCCGTGCCCGTCCAGAAAACGATGTTCAACAATAACGGCAACATCTTCGGCAGCCCTTGGCAGGCCAAGCGTTACGGCCAGTCCGGCCTCGAGATGACGAACCTCTTCCCGCACATCGCTAGCTGCGCCGACGACCTCACCATCGTCCGGTCGATGACGAGTAAGGTCAGCGAACACGCCCAAGGAAATTACTTCTTCCATACGGGCTTCCCGTTCATGGGCCACCCCAGTGCCGGTGCGTGGATGAACTACGGATTGGGAACGGAGAATCAGAACCTCCCCGGCTTCGTCGTGCTGCAAAGTGGCGGCGCCGTCACGCCTCACGGCGGCGTCGGCCTCTTCAGCAACGGCTATCTCCCAGGCCAACATCAGGCCTCGATCATCAAAGCCGACGGCAAAGTAGCCTTGGCAAATATTAAACCAGGTGAAGGCGACGCTGATCAAAAACGTCGACTCGGCTTCATTGGCGAAATGGATAAAGCATTCGCCGAAAGTTCGTGCGAGCCTCAAGTCGAGGCCGCCATCCGCAACTACGAAACCGCCTACCGCATGCAGGCCGCCGTGCCGGAAGTTTGCGACATCAGCGGCGAATCCGAAGCCACTAAACAAATGTATGGCATCGATTCACCTGACCCCTTGATGGCAAGTTACGCCCGTCAGGCCCTGCTTGCCCGACGTCTCGTCGAAAAAGGTGTCCGCTTCGTCGAACTCAGCTGCCTCACCTCTAACATCGGTGCCGGCGGGGCGGCCAATCCGTGGGATCAGCATGGCGCCATCGAGAAAGGCCACGGAGCCATGGCCCACCAGGTCGACCAGCCCATCGCGGCCTTGCTCAAAGACCTCAAACAGCGCGGCCTCCTCGACAGCACTATCATCATCTTCTCTGGCGAGTTCGGCCGTACGCCGTTCTCGCAGGGCAGCGATGGGCGCGACCACAACCCCTACGGCTTCAGCCTGTGGGTAGCCGGTGGGGGCTTTAAACCCGGCACGGCCTTCGGCGCGACTGACGAACTTGGCTACTACGCCGTTGATAAGCCGCTCACCGTTTATGATTTCTGGGCCACCATCCTTAATCAGCTCGGTATCGACCACGAGAAACTCACCTATCGCTTCGGAGGCCGTGACTTCCGCCTGACCGATGTGCATGGCAGCGTCGTAAAAGAGATTATTGCGTGAGGTAGGGGCGCGACTGCGTCGCGTCCGTTGACCAATATCACAAGATATAATCGCTAAGCTAAACCTTAGATTTACCCAAGGCGGACGCCACGCAGTGGCGCCCCTACCTCAATCATCTGCCCTCCAGCACTCCTTTACTTACCTCCATGATTAAATACATCCCGCTCCTCCTGCTCAGCCTCACGCTCTTCGCCGAAGAGAAACCCGCGGGAGTCATCATCCACGAAACCGGCGCCCACGAGCCGCTCGCCCAAGGGTTGGCCTTTTTCCATGGATCGTGGAAGTTCGCCGACGGCGCGATGCTCGGCGAGCAAGTGCCGACCGAGAAGCATACGGCTACAATCAAAATCCTCACCGCCTTTGACCAGATCAAGGCGGAGTGGAAGATGAAGTTCCTCGATCCGAAGGA
>CAIKRN010000078.1 GCA_903829855.1 uncultured Opitutia bacterium | reverse complement strand
GTGCGCATCCCTTCGCTGCTACGCACGCAGAAAGGCACGCTGCTGGCCCTCGCCGAAGGGCGCGACAAACCCACTGACCAAGCGGGCAACGACCTGGTGATCTCCATCTCGAAGGACGAAGGCGCCACTTGGTCCAAGCCCAAGGTCGCCTACGAGCAAGGGGACGACAGCTGCAACAACCCGTGCCTCGTCCAGGAAGCAAAATCCGGCCGCATCTTCTTGTTCTATCAGACCTTTCCTGCTGGCGGACATGAATTCGGCGGCCTCCCTGTCGGCCCGGCCGACCCCAAGGGCAACCGCTCCTGCTACATCTCTTCCGATGACGACGGCGCGACATGGAGTAAGCCAACCGATGTCTCCGCGAGCCTCAAGCCCAACGAAGCCATCACCACCGCCTCCGGACCTGGTATCGGCATCCAGCTCAAATCTGGCCCCAAGGCCGGCCGACTCGTCATTCCTTTCAATTCGCAGGACGCGAAGAAGAACTTCTACAACTGGGTCGCCTACAGTGACGACGCTGGCGCCACCTGGAAACGCGGCGAGAAAGTCCCGCAGACCGAAACCATCCAATTGAACGAAGTCCAGGTAGCGGAGTCAGTAGGCGGTGGCCTTTATCTGAATTCGCGCAGCTGGAGAAAAGGCGCTGGCCTGCGCAAGACCTCCTGGTCCCAAGACGCCGGCGAGACCTGGAGCCAAGCCACCGAAGACGCTAAGCTGCCTGACCCGATCTGCCAGGGAAGCCTCCTGCGCATGGATGACCATACCATCGCCTTTCTAAATCCGGTCGGGAAAGGTCGTAAAAATGGCACGCTACGCCTTTCCCACGATGACGGCCGGACTTGGGCTGTCTCTCAACTGATCTTCCCGGGCCCCTTCGCCTACAGCAGCATGGCATTACTCAAAGACGGGCGCATCGGCGTTCTCTATGAGCCGGCCAGCAATACAATCGTGCGCTTCCGGGCGGTCGAGATACCGAAGAAATAAGATCAGGTGGCTGGGATGAACGGCGCGCCACCCTGCTCTGGACCTTGATAATAATCAAGGATTGCCGCGGCAAGATACTCCTTCACGTCATCCGTCAGCATGCTCCCAAAGCTGAGTTCCTTGCCCTGCGATGAAATCGCAATCGCCTGGACCGGGCGCTTGTTGGCGCGCACGCCGCGATAGGCCAAGACCACGCGGACCTCCTCGCCTGCCGGCAGATGCCACGTCCAACCGATACCCGGAAGAATACGCCAACGAACCGCCACTCCTGCCTGAGTCAGTTCGATGCGACAGCGGGCGACCGTGAACCCAAAGCCGATAAGGAAAAAAGGCGCGTAAAACAATGCCATGAACAAGAAGTGCCACCCCGTGGGATTCGTGATCACTTGGTGGTTGGAGCGCACGACCCCGCGGCTCAGACCGTAGACCATGAACGCACAGTGCACCATCGTGAAGATGAGCCAGAACCATCCGAAGCAGCTCCCTTGACGCACGGAATAAGCAACCCCGTCCGCAAGTATCTCCGTGGCGACTTTCGGATGCCCCCGGGCAAAGGCTTCAGCGGAAGGGAGTTTCTCGCCAGGCTCAGTCAGCCCGCCCACCCAACCCCCAATCCGGTCGACTTTCAACCCGGCGAGCAACCCGTCCACCCGAGCATCTTCCCGGGCCTTTATTGCCTTCAGGAGCGCCATAAAGTCCTCGCGAGAGCCCATGCGCAGAAACTGTCGGCCAAGATTCACATCACAAGCCAACGCTGACTTGAACCAAAGGGATTTCTAACTGTCCATAGGAGAACCCCATGCGACCCCTCCTCGCCCTGCTCCTCCTGCCCTTGGCCGCTCTGGCCGACGGCGCCAAATACTCCGTCAGCTACCCGGCGTCGGACAAACCCGGCGAACTCATCTTCGCCTCGACCTACAATCTCTGGCTACCCGAAGGCGTGAAGACCGTCCGCGG
>CAIKRN010000077.1 GCA_903829855.1 uncultured Opitutia bacterium | reverse complement strand
GCCGACACGCTCGTCGCAGAATATAATAACCTCCCGGCTCTCGCGGCACTCTTCGATGCCAACCAAGGCCAGATTGCTGGCCTCATCGTCGAGCCGTTTCCCGCCAATGTCGGGCTGATTCTGCCCGACGCGGGTTTCCTCGCTGGTCTCCGCGAGCTCTGCACGAAGCACAGCACGGTACTCATCTTTGATGAAGTGATGACAGGCTTTCGCCTCTCGCTCGCAGGCACGCAGGGTCTGCATGACGTTGTCCCTGATTTGGTCTGCTTGGGCAAAATTATCGGTGGCGGCCTGCCGGTCGGTGCCTTCGGTGGTAAAGCCGAGATCATGGATAAGCTCGCTCCACTCGGCCCGGTCTATCAGGCCGGCACGCTCTCGGGTAATCCACTCGCGATGGCCGCTGGTCTCGCCGCGGTCCGTAAGTTAAAGTCCCAGAATCCTTACGCACGTCTCGATGTCCTCGGACGGCGTGTGCGCGATACGTTGCTCGCCGCCGCCCAGGCCAAGGGCATCCCGCTGCAGGTCCCGCAGGTCGGCTCGATGTTCTCACTCTTTTTCAATACCCAGAAGGTTCGCAACTACGACCAAGCTATCGCCTCCAACGGCGACCTCTACCGCAAGGTCTTTCGCTATGCGCTCGATCACGGCGTCTACCTCGCGCCTTCGCCTTACGAGACCGCGTTCTTGTCCACGGCCCATGAAGGCAAGGACATCGACAAGGCCTGCGAAATTCTCGATACTGCGGTCCGCACTCTCTGATTATGCCTAAACTCGCTTTCATCGGTTCCGGACGCATGGCAGGTGCCATGGTGCAGGGGCTGCTTCGCTCGGGTGCCTGCGCCCCGGCCGACATCACCGTCATCGGTGGTAACGATTCCACCGCCGTCGACCTGTCCAAGGCCACCGGGGTGCGGGTGGCCTCGACGCCCGCTGAACTCCTTGCCGGTGCCGACGCCATCGTACTGGCCTGCAAGCCGCAACAGTTCGCGGATCTCGATAAGTCCTACGCCACGCTCGCGCAGGGTAAGCTCGTGCTCTCCATTCTCGCCGGCACGCGTCTGGCCACGATTGGCACCTTCTTCGCTTCCGCCCGTAATGTCGCCCGGGCCATGCCTAATACGCCAGGAGCGGTCGGTCAGGGCATCAGCGCACGTTGCTCCGCCACGCCTTTGGCCGCCGCGGATGCCAAGATTGTGGACGCCATTCTTTCGGGCCTCGGTCCGGTGCTAGAGTTTCCCGAATCCATGTTCGACGCCGTTACGGCCGTGTCTGGGAGCGGTCCGGGTTTCTTCTTCGAATACGTCGCCGCCTATGAACAGGCTTCGGTGGCGCTCGGCTTCACGCCCGAACAGGCGAAGCTCCTCGTTCGCCAGACTTTCAGCGGTTCGCTGGCACTGCTCGCGGCTACCGGCGAGACGCCGGAAAATCTCCGCATTCAGGTGACCTCTCCCGGTGGTACGACCAAGGCCGGCCTCGACGCCATGGAAGCGGGTAAGTTCCGCGACATCGTCGCCTCCGCCCTCATCGCCGCCAAGCAGCGCGGCGAAGAGCTGGGGAAGAAGTGAGAGCGTCCGCCTGCCTCGTATAGGTAGGGTCAGCACTGCGTGCTGACCTGGTAAAGGTCACGACGTAGGGCTCGGGCAATCGGACCTAGGACGCGTCGGTTTGTTTCATCCGTCGACGTAGGTCCCAGCAATTCCAGACCGCGAGAAAAATGGGAAAGATCATCCCGAAACCGTAGAGCGGATACCAGAAGAACATGATCAGCGAATCATGGAGCCGGATGCCCGTGAAGGCTTGGAAAGGGTTTTGGGTACCGAGGTTCTGTGTGAAGCTCGCCACGGCGTTCACCGCAAGCATG
>CAIKRN010000076.1 GCA_903829855.1 uncultured Opitutia bacterium | reverse complement strand
CGCCGTGGCGGACTTCGATTGACTGGCGAAGGTGACCGTCACGGACTCGCCCGCATCGGCCCAGCCCCAGACCGCCACGGGCTTCTCGCGCTGCAGGACCATGTGGTCGGAGATCGGCGAGCCGAGGTGAAAGTCGGCGGCAAAGAGGGCGGAGCAACCGGCCAGGATGGCCAGCAGGGCAGGGAGGAAGCGAGGGGCGCGCATACCCTACAAACAGCGAATTGCCGCCTGGGTTGCGAGAAAAAGATAACGCGAGGAGGACAACGGTTGCGATGCCTCGGGAGTCAGCCCTATTTCTCAAGATAGGTGAGACCCCTGACCTTTATTGTATTCCTTTTCCTAGCGGGTCTCGCCGCGGCGGAGGCACCCAGGCCTCTGCTGGCTGCCGGCGCCGACTTAGATGCATGGACGAAAGCGCGTGCGGGTTTGCTGGCGCGTTGGGAGATGGCCTTGGGTTCGGCGGGTAAGCTAGATTATCCTCACACGAATGAAATCGTGGAGACTTTCTTTACGCCCGATTTTCAGGGGATTATCTTCCGCCAGCGTACAGGCTCCGAAACTTGGCAACAGGTGCTTTTGATGGTGCCGCTGGGGTTGAAAGGCCGGGCACCTGGCGTCGTGGTGCCGTTCTATGACCCCGATCGAATGTGCGGCTATGATTTGAAGACCAAGGCGAAGCTTGGTTCGGAACGAAACACAGCATTCTTCGGTCTGCATCTGGTGAAGCAGGGTTACGTGGTAGCCGCCGTCGAGGCGTATCCGTTCAACCTACTCACGTCGGCCGAACAGGCCGCGAGCAAGGGTGGCATGGGTGTGTGGCGCGACGCTGCGGCGAAGTTGACGAAGCAGTACCCGCAGTGGACTGGCATGGGTAAGTTGGCTTACGATACACGCCGTGCGGCGGACCTGCTGGCTGAATCTGATTTTGCTGACCCGACCCGTCTAGCCGTGATGGGCCATTCACTCGGGGGCAAGATGGCCTTCTATGCGGGCTGCCTGGATCCACGCTTCAAGGCGATTATCGCCAGTGATTTCGGCATCGCGTGGGACTCCACCAATTGGAGTGACGCCTGGTATTTTGGTCCGAAATTAAAGACGATGCGGGCAGAGGGCCTTTCGCATGAACAGCTGCTCGCCTGCGCCGCGCCGACGGAGTTCTTCCTCATCGCCGGACAATACGATAGCCAGGCCGCCAGCGGGCCGTATCTCGCCGAGGCCCGTAAGGTGCACGCGCTCTACGGCAAGGAAGACTCCATCGAGATGTTTGATCATCACACCGGGCACCAGCCTTCGTGGGATTCGCTGAAGGCTGCTTATGTTTGGATGGCCCGCAAGATGGAGATGCCGCATCCGGACTTCGCTTATCTCGATGGCCTCGCCCGCGAGCAGGCCAAGGCTGCCAAGTAGGCCTTAGCGATCTACCGCCACCCACTGTGCGGCGTCGACGATGACGTAGCCGTTGGTGTCGGCGTTGCCGATCTCGACCCAGCTGTCCTTGCCGGCGGTGAATTCAAAGATCCCGACGACGTGGAAGGGGCCATCTCCGTTGGGCTTGAGCTTCTGGTTCACGAGGACCTTGGTCTCGCCTTTGGCGTGATGGATAATCACGGGGACATTCGTCGCACGATTAGCATTGGTGCTGTAGGAAATGGCGACGCGGTAGAGTCCGGTCGTGGGCAGGGTGGGCGTGAAGCGGGCTGTCTGCGCTCCTTTGTTTTCATTGGTATCATGGTGATAGCCTTCACCGATAAAACTGCCCACGCCGCCGGTGGCCTCAAAGCCTTTGAGCTTAGCGTCGGCGTCATCCAGGACAATGCCGGCGAACTTCTCCTTGGGCAGGCCGCCTCCGCTGCTCGGTACGACCAAGTCGAGCACCTGAGCACTAGCGAGGAGTCGTTCCTTGAGGGCGCCGTAGTCGATAGCTTGGACGGAAGTTTTCCCTTCAATGGCGAGACCTGCGGCCGTGGCGGCGGACTGGCCGAGCGCCATGAAGACGGGTTCCATGCGGATCGAGCCGTAGGCGATGTGGCTGGCGCTGAGGCAGACGGGCACGAGGAGGTTGGTGCACTCTGAGGCCTTGGGGCGGATGCTGCGGTAGCTGACGGGGTAAGGTTTGCTACCGACCTCGACGTCGCCCTCGTTGCGTACATGGCCAGCGTTGTCCACATAGCGCTGCACGTGATGTGAATCCATGTTGTACGCGCCCATGCCCACCGAATCTTCGATGACTTCCTTGCGGCGGCAGTTCTTCTCAGACATCACGTAATCGGAGATCATGCGGCGGGCTTCGCGCACGTAAAGTTGGCGCGGCCAGTTGCCGTTGTCTTTGAACTCATCCTTGGAGAGGGCGAACTTCTGGAAGGCGGTGCGGATTTTCTCAGGGATGCGGGGATGGTAGGCATAGGTCCACATTAGGCCTTTCTGCCAATCTTCGTGGGCCTGCCAGATCTTGGCGCGTGTCGCGTAATCGGCCTCAGGGTAATCCCAGTTCTGACCGATGAAGTCGGTGCTGATCCCAAAATTATTGTTGGTGTCCGTTTTGCGGTTCGGCATCGGGGTGGGGGCCCAGGAGGTGCGCAGGTCGCCGGCCTCGGCATTCCGAATCGTGAGTTCAAACCAGCGTTCGTCGTAGTTCGCCGGCTTCTCCCAGTTTCGGCGATTCTCGGGGACATCCGTCGTGCACATGCGGAAGTTGTAGGCCTGGACCTTGCGATCGCCAGTGCCGTCGGGTGACGCTGGTTCTTTCTCAATGCCAGGAAGCAGGCCGCTGCTAGGGTCGCCTTTCTTTACGTAGGGATCGACCTCTTTGATGAATTGGTGGGCTTTAGCTTGCCCGACCTCGACGCCGTTGAGCGTCTCGCCGTAGGTGGCGTTGGCTTCGCGGCCGACGTG
>CAIKRN010000075.1 GCA_903829855.1 uncultured Opitutia bacterium | reverse complement strand
CTTAGCCACCGTTACTTGGGTGGGCGATTCTTTGGACGTGGAGCAGCCCACGAGTAAAAAGGCGAGGCAGAGAAGGATGCGGTAATTCATGGGGAGGACCGGAGGTTGGTCGCGTGTCCCAAGGCTTAATATTCATGCCGGTTTCGCAAATGCATTCGGATTGTCCCCGCGCAAGTTCAGGGCTCAATGGGCGGACTACCCCCATGGCTCTCTTCCTTCGCCTAATCCTTCCAAGTGTTCTCATGCTGGTTAGCCTGATGGCGGCTGATGCCCCCTCGGTGCCGAAGATTCCGGACGGCGTCGTCGTGTTGAGTTTTGATGACTCGGTTGCCAGCCACGCCACCTTGGTGGCTCCCCTGCTAAAGAAGTATGGTTTTGGGGCGACTTTTTATATCACCGAGGGTTTCGAGTTTATTCAGGACAAAGAGCACTATTTAACCTGGGAGCAGATCAAGAAGTTGAATGCAGATGGGTTTGAAATTGGTAATCACACGCGCGCGCATAAGAGCGTGAGTACGCAGAAGTCGGCGGAGATTGCCGCTGACTTGGAACACATCGAGAAGCGCTGTACCGAAAATGGCATCCCCGTGCCCACGACATTTTCCTATCCGGGTTACGCGACGAGTCCCGTGGCGGCTGAGGTGTTGCGCGCGCGCGGCTATCGTTTTGCCCGGGCCGGAGGGGCGCGGGTCTATGACCCCGCCAAGGATGATCCGCTGACTTTGCCGCAAGCCTTCGACAGTAAGCCCGCCAGCACCCTTGAACAATTCAAGGCAGCGTTGGCCGGCGCCCGTAACGGCAAGATTGCCATCATGACTTTCCATGGTGTGCCCGACATTCGTCACCCGTGGGTCAACACGGAGCCAGCGAAGTTCGAAGCGTATATGGCGGAGCTCAAGGCCGCGGGCTGTACGGTGATTGCGATGCGTGATCTCGCCCGCTATCTCCCGTCGCCGACGAAGTAACCGTTGGCGCTTTCGGCGGACTATTTAGCAGGAAGCGGCGGCAGTTTCGCACTATAATGAACGGCCCGGTGGCGGGCATCATCGAAGGCGAAGTGCAACCACTGCTTGTCCGCACTGACGAAGCCGTCCGGATAATTCAGCGAACCCTTCATGAGCTTGCCTGGGTATTGCGGGTCGGGGCCAGCTTCCTCGACGAGCACGCGCTGGTAGGGCCAGGTCTTCATGCCGTCGAAGCTGATCCAAAGGGCGAGCGGGGCGCGACGCTTCGGGTTCGGATTGTGGAGCAGGGCGACGGCATCGCCCCCGAGAGGGAATAGGGTGGCCTTGCTGCCGGGGTTAGGGATGTCCGTCTTGACGGCGAACTCGGGCCAGGTGCGGCCTCCGTCGGGCGAGGTCGCCTGATAGAGCACGCCGCCGAGTTTGTCGGCGCGGATGAACATCACGATGCTGCCGTCGGTGCGTTCGGCGATGGTGGGTTCGGCCCAGCCGAAATAACGATCGTCGGTCGTGAGGCGGACATTGCCGAATTCCGACCAAGTCTTACCGCCG
>CAIKRN010000074.1 GCA_903829855.1 uncultured Opitutia bacterium | reverse complement strand
TGGGTATCCACCGCGGGGGCCCGTCTGGCATGGAAGCTCTTGGTCTCACCATTGGGGGTGGCGAGCACGTCCACCAGTTCGTCGCCCTCCGCGTGCCCTCCTTTGAGCAGGAAGGGGACGTTGAAGATTCGGGCCAACTCCCGGGCCTCTTCGGCGCAGTGTAAGCCGCCGAGCGCTTTTCGGCCGAGGAGAATGGTCGCCTCATCGAGGTTTGGGGTCACGAGGGCCGCGAGCGGGATGAGTTGCTTGCGCACGGCGTCGATGGCGTCCGGGGCGAGGAGGGTGGCACCGCTGGTCGCCGCCATGACCGGATCAACGACGGCGGGGATGCCCGACGAGCGGATGAAATCGGCCACCGCGCGGACGATTTCGGCATTGAGCAGCATGCCCGTCTTCAAGGCTTTGGGGTGAAAGTGCTGTGCCACCTGCCGACACTGTTCTGCCACAAATGAAGCCGGCGTGGCCTGGATGCCTGACACGCCGTGAGGGTTCTGCGCTGTTAGGCAGGTGATGGCGGTGGTGCCAAAGATACCGTGGGCGGCGAAGGTCAAGAGATCCGCCTGAATGCCCGCCCCAGCACCGCTATCCGAGCCGGCGATGGAAAGAGCGACGGGGAGTTCGCGGCTATGGACAGGGCTGGTCATCAGGTGGCAGCGGTTATCTAGGGATTATATTAGGGAAATTAGGCGAGTATCGACTTGTCGCAAGGACTTACCGGGATGATAAATTAACATAGTCAAAACCCTTGAGAGAGTCCTCGTCCCATCACCGTTCCGTGCAGGTTTCGCCTGATGCCATGCTGGCCCTCGAGCGACTCGTGGTGGGTCGGGAATGCAATGGCTTCGATCGCTTGACTCCCTCCCGTAAGGCGAATGCCTACGCCGAACTGATTCGGCTGGGGCTGGCTTACGGCACGGTCGAGCCTGTCGCCGGCCGCGACTATCCGAACGTCACCGTGCAACGCGTGAGTTCGCGTGGCCGTCGTCTCCGTCGGGCCGCGGGCCACACGCACAAATCTGCTTCACGTGGTGTCGGCAGTCGGACGCTGTGGGCATTCTTGGCGATTGCCGCCGCTTTGCTCACCTGCCTGTTCATTATGATGAAGTATGGCTCTCCGTAAGCTGCATTTTAACTAGGCACAAAAAAGGGGCGCACCTCGCGGTGCGCCCCTTTGCTTGGTCCTGATTGTCAGGCTTACTTCTTAGCAGCGCGCTTCTCTTCGATCGCGGCCTGGGCAGCGGCGAGGCGAGCGACCGGCACGCGGTAAGGAGAGCAGGAGACGTAGTTCAAGCCCACGCGGTGGCAGAACTTGACGGACTCGGGTTCGCCGCCGTGTTCGCCGCAGATGCCGAGCTTGATGTCGGGGCGGGTCTTGCGACCTTTCTCGATGGCCATCTGGATGAGCTGGCCGACGCCAGTCTGGTCGAGCGTGGCGAACGGGTTCTTCTTGAAGATCTCGTTCTCGGTGTAGGCGTTGAGGAAGTTACCCATGTCGTCACGGGAAACGCCGAGCGCTGTCTGGGTGAGGTCGTTCGTACCGAAGCTGAAGAACTCGGCGGTGTGCGCGATTTCGTCAGCGGTGAGGGCGCCGCGAGGGACTTCGATCATCGTGCCCACGGAGTAGGCGATCTTGACCTTCTGTTCCTTCTGCACTTCGGCGGCGACGCGGTGGATGACTTCGACCTGGAGGTCGAGCTCACGCTTGAAGCCGACGAGGGGCACCATGACTTCGGGCTTCACCTTGATACCCTTCTTCTGGACCGCGGCAGCGGCTTCGAAGATGGCGCGAGCCTGGGTCTCGGTGATTTCCGGGTAAGCAATACCGAGGCGGCAACCGCGGTGACCGAGCATCGGGTTGAACTCGTGCAGGGCGGCGACGCGGGCGATGACTTTCTCCGTCTTGATGCCGAGCTTCTTCGCGAGGGCGGCCTGGGACTTTTCGTCGTGCGGCACGAACTCGTGGAGGGGCGGGTCGAGGAGACGAATCGTGGCGGGCAGGCCGTTGAGGGCCTTGAAGATGCCGGTGAAGTCCGCGCGCTGGTAAGGCAGGATCTTCGCGAGGGCCTTCTTGCGGCCTTCGACGGTGTCAGCGAGGATCATCTCACGGACGGCGTCGATGCGGTCGCCTTCGAAGAACATGTGCTCGGTACGGGTGAGGCCGATGCCCTGGGCGCCGAACGCGAGAGCCTGGGCGGTCTGCTCAGGATTATCGGCGTTGGTGCGGACCTGCAGGCGGGTGGCCTGCGAGCACCACTTCATCAGCTGGACGTAATTCTTGTACTTCTCGGTCTTCTGCGCGGCCTTGTCGTTGTTGAGCAGGCCGGAGACGATTTCCGAAGGAGCGGTCTTGATT
>CAIKRN010000073.1 GCA_903829855.1 uncultured Opitutia bacterium | reverse complement strand
GATGCCTGGTGGAAGGAATGTCGCCCCCTAATGGTCAACGAGAATGCCCCTGGCCCTGCCGAGAATCCATTCAAGGTGATGTATCGGGAGCAGGCCGGTAAGTAACGCCGGCTACCCAGCGGGCTAGGCCATCAATTGCTTCACGACCTTGCCGTGGATATCGGTCAGGCGGAAATCACGGCCTTGGTAGCGATAGGTCAGGCGAGTATGGTCGACGCCCATGAGGTGTAGAATGGTCGCGTTGAGGTCGTGCACGTGGACGCCGTCCTTGACGATGTTGTAACTAAAATCATCGGTCTCGCCAAACGTGGTGCCTTTATTGACGCCCGCGCCAGCCATCAAGACCGTGAAGCAGCGTGGGTGGTGATCGCGGCCGTAGTTCGTCTCAGTCAGGGCGCCTTGGGAGTAAATTGTGCGCCCGAATTCGCCGCCCCAGACAATCAGGGTGTCATCGAGTAGGCCGCGTTGTTTGAGGTCGGTGAGTAGGCCGGCGGTGGCCTGGTCGGTGTCGTTGCACTGGCCTTTGATGGCCTTAGGGAGTCCGCCGTGGTGGTCCCAGCCCATGTGGAAGAGTTGCACAAAGCGAACGTCACGTTCGCACAGCCTGCGGGCGAGTAGGCAATTGGAGGCGAAGGAACCGGGGCGCTTCACGTCAGGGCCGTAAAGATCGAGGATGTGTTGCGGTTCATTAGAGATATCGAGCAGGTCGGGCACGCTGCTTTGCATGCGGAACGCCATTTCGTATTGAGCAATGCGGGTCTGGATCTCGGGATCACCGAGTACGCCGTGGCGTTGTTGGTTGAGTTCGGCGAGTTCATCCAGTTCGGCCCGGCGAACTTCGCGGGGGATGCCTTCGGGGTCTTTCAGGTAAAGGACACGTTCGCCTTTGTTGCGTAGTTTGACGCCTTGGAGTTTCGAGGGCAGGAAGCCGGCTCCCCAAAGACGATCGTAGAGAGGTTGATCATCGGGACGCCCACTGCCGAAAGAGCTCATCACGACATAGGCAGGCAAGTTGGCATTTTCGCTGCCGAGGCCGTAGGCGGACCATGAGCCGATGCTGGGTCGGCCGGCGAGCTGACTACCAGTCTGCATGAACGTGATGGCCGGGTCGTGATTAATCGCCTCGGTATTCATGCCGCGAATCACGCACCATTCATCGGCTTTGCCAGCCATGTGCGGCATCAATTGGCTGAACCAGTTGCCACTTTGGCCGTGCTGGGCGAACTTGAACATCGACGGAGCCACCGGGAAGTTTTTCTGGCCCGATGTCATGGTCGTCAGCCGCTGGCCTTTGCGAATGGTCTCGGGGAGGTCTTTGCCGCGCATCTTCTCCATCTCCGGTTTTGGGTCGAAGAGATCGAGTTGCGAGGGAGCACCCGATTGGAAGAGGTAGATGATGCGCTTGGCTTTCGGTTTGAAATTCGGGAAGCCGAGTCCGGGGTTGGCGGCGAAGCCCGGCGTGCTCATGAGCGAGCCGAGGGCCGCGAGGCCGATGCCGCCCGCGGAGCCTTTGATGAAGGTCCG
>CAIKRN010000072.1 GCA_903829855.1 uncultured Opitutia bacterium | reverse complement strand
GCGTCGCGTCCGTGGGCGGACGGATTTGGGAATACCCGAAAGCTTGCCCGAATCAGGCGAGCTAAGAGGCGAACGGACGCGACGCCGTCGCGCCCCAACCTGTGTCTTACTTTGCCACTGTCTTGGCCCAGGAGTCCTTCAGGCCGACGGTGCGATTGAAGACGGGCTTGCCGGGCTGGGAGTCCTTGGCGTCGGCACAGAAGTAGCCAGTGCGCTCGAACTGCACGCGGGTGCTCGGTGCGATGCCGAGGAGGGCTGGCTCCACGAAGCCACGGATGGTCTTGAGCGATCCGGGGTGGAGGAGGGTGCGCCAGTCGGTGCCTTCGGGGATATCGTTCAGGTCTTCGTGCGCGAAGAGGCGGTCGTAGAGGCGGACCTCAACTTCGCCCGCGTGCTTTGCGGAGACCCAGTGGATAGTGCCCTTGACCTTGCGGCCATCTGGCGCGTCGCCACCACGGGTGGCGGGATCATAGGTGCAAGTGACTTCAGTAATATTGCCGGCGGCGTCTTTCTTGCAGCCGGTGCAGGTCACGAAGTAGCCCCAGCGAAGGCGGACCTCCTGACCGGGGGTGAGGCGGAAATATTTCTTTTCCGGAATCTCCATGAAGTCAGCGCGCTCAATAAGCAGCGTCTTGGAGAAGGGCACCTTGCGGGTGCCGGCGGAAGGGTCTTCGGGGTTGTTGACGGCTTCGAGTTCGTCGACCTGGCCTTCAGGGTAGTTCTCGATGACGAGGCGCACCGGGTCGAGGACCGCCATGAAGCGGGAGGAAGTCTTATTAAGGTCATCGCGGACCGCGTGCTCGAGCAGGGCGACGTCGGAGAGCGAATTATTCTTTGTGATGCCGATGGTCTCGCAGAACTTACGTAGGGCGGCGGGGGTGTAGCCGCGGCGGCGCATGCCAGAGATGGTGGGCATGCGAGGGTCGTCCCAGCCGGCGACGCGCTTCTCTTGGACGAGTTCGAGTAAGCGGCGCTTGGACATGACGGTGTAGGTCAGGTTGAGGCGGGCGAACTCGATCTGTTGCGGTTTAGCAGCGGTATCTAACGTGCGCAGGAGCCAGTCGTAGAAGGGCCGATGGACCTCGAATTCCAGCGTGCAGATGGAGTGCGTGATACCTTCGTAGGCATCCTCGAGCGGGTGCGCGTAGTCGTACATCGGGTAGACGCACCACTTGTCGCCGGTGTTATGGTGAGAGGTCTTGCGGATGCGGTAGATGACTGGGTCGCGCATGTGCATGTTCGGCGACGCCATGTCGATCTTGGCGCGGAGTACGGCTTTACCTTCATCGAATTCCCCGCGGGTCATTTTCTCGAAGGCCGCAAGGTTCTCCGCGACGGAGGCGTCGCGGGTCGGGCTCGGCTTGCCGGCCGTCTTTTCGTCGCCGTGGTATTCGCGAATCTGGTCCTGCGAGAGGAAGCAGACGTAGGCCTTGCCGAGCTGGATCAGCTTGATTGCGTCAGCGTGCATGCGCTCGAAGTAGTTTGACGCCTGGTAGTAGTGCTCGTTCCAGTCGAAACCCAGCCAGCGGACGTCTTCTTTGATCGAGTCTACGTATTCGACCTCTTCCTTGGTCGGATTTGTGTCGTCCATGCGGAGGTGGCAGCGCCCCTTGAATTCCAGGGCGAGGCCGAAGTTCAGGCAGATCGACTTCGCATGGCCTACGTGCAGATAGCCGTTGGGTTC
>CAIKRN010000071.1 GCA_903829855.1 uncultured Opitutia bacterium | reverse complement strand
TGTGCGCAATGGGTCGCTCGCGCGTGAGGCCATTCGTCGCGAATGTGGCTTGGATGATTGGGCGGCGTTCTCCGCGGCCGTTGATGCGGCCCCCGCGGCCGTTTCGGCAGTGTTGCCGATGGAAGAGCCGGAGATTACGCCACGCCGGCCAGCTGGTCGTATCGCCTTGGGCGTGCCTGCGACGAAGGGCTCGCTCCCGCGTGCGGCCGTCGAAGGCCAGGCACTCAGCCTACGCTTCCATAGCCGCTGGGTGGGCACTCCGACGACCCAGCTGCTTTTAACGGGCGGCGCCTCCGAGAACCCCTCCGTAGCCAAGATTTTCGCCGATGTTTTTGGCGCCCCGGTGCTCCGTTTGGCGGTTTCGGACTCCGCAGCGTTAGGTGCCGCCCTCCGGGCGGCCGAAGGCGCTTGTGGGTCAAAAATGGCTGATTTGGAGAAGGTTTTCTGTGCTCCGGCCCCAGGCGTTGTTCAGCCTGACCCGGCCCTCCGGGCGGCCTACGACAAGCTCGAGGCCGAACTCGGCCAAGCCCTGTCGCGATAAGCATATTTTGGGGACTGTGAGCATTGCCCACTTGAACAAAGGGGCGTGATTGGCTGACATAGGGGGCTCACCCCCATCCCTATGTCACAGCGCCCCGTTACCCTCTTCACCGGCCAGTGGGCCGACCTCAAAATCGCCGAACTCCTCCCCAAGGTGAAAGCCATGGGTTACGAAGGGGTCGAACTCGCCTGTTGGGGTGATCACTTCGACGTCTCGCGTGCCGTCAACGAAAAGGGCTACGTGGAGTCCATTTGGGAAATGCTCAAGAAGCATGACCTCGGCTGCTGGGCCATTTCCGCGCACCTCGTCGGTCAGGCCACCTGTGATAATATCGATGAACGCCATCAGTGCATTCTGCCGGCCCATGTCTGGGGTGATGGTAATCCGGAAGGCGTCCGCCAGCGTGCCTGCGCCGAGATGGCGCTGACGGCTCAGGCCGCCCGCAAGTTCTTTGATGCCGGTAAGGCCTACATGGCCAATAAGCCGAAGGGCACGGGAAAGACCGTGGTTAACGGTTTCACCGGTTCCTCGATCTGGCACGCCATCTACGCGTTCCCGCCCACCAATCAGGCTTACCTGCAGAAGGGCTATGATGATTTCGCCAAGCGCTGGCAGCCCATCCTCGAGGTCTTCGAAAAGAACGACGTCTACTTCGGCCTGGAAGTGCACCCGACCGAAATCGCCTTCGACATCGCTTCCGCTCAGCGCGCCCTCGATGCGGTCGGTAATCACAAGCGCTTTGGCTTCAACTACGACCCCAGCCACCTCGGCTACCAGGGCGTCGATTACGTGAAATTCATCCGCACCTTCGGCAAACAGATCCACCACGCCCACATGAAGGACGTCTGGTGGGGTCACGGCGATGGCACCGTCGGCGTCTTCGGTGGTCACACGGATTTCTGCGACGCCCGTCGCGCTTGGGATTTCCGCTCCGTCGGACGCGGCGATATTCGCTTTGAGGACGTCATTGTTGCCCTCAATGATGTTGGCTACGACGGCCCGCTCTCCGTCGAGTGGGAAGATGGTCGGATGGATCGCTTCTTCGGTGCCGCTGAATCCGCTGCTTACGTTAAGAAGCTCTCTTTCCCGACCAACAAAGTCGCCTTCGACGCTGCTTTCGACAAGTCCGCGCAGGGCAAGTAATCACCTCTCACTCCACACATATCATGGCAACTAAAGTAGGCGTCATCGGCGCAGGTGGCATGCTTCAATACCACGCCGCTGGCTTCAAGCAGGCGGGCGCGGAAATCATCGCGGTCGCCGATCCAGCACCCGGAGCCGCCAAGAAGGCCGCTGAAAAGCATGGCATCAAGCACTCTTACGAGTCCGTCGAAGCCATGCTCGCGGCGCACAAGGAATTGGACGCCGTGAGTGTCATTGTTCCGAACAAGTTCCACGCCTCCTTGGCGATCCAGTGCCTCGAGGCTGGTAAGCATGTATTCTGCGAGAAGCCTCCGGCGTTGAGCGCCCCCGAGGTGCTCGAAATCATCACTGCTTCCAAGAAGTCCGGTAAGCACGTGATGTTTAATTTCAATAATCGTGCCCGCCCGGAATCCCAGGCGATGATCAAGTACATCGAGCAGGGTCAGGTCGGTAAGATCAACTCCGCCCAGGCTAAGTGGATTCGCCGCACCGGCATTCCGGGCTTCGGCGGCTGGTTTACGACCAAGGAGCTCTCCGGTGGCGGCCCCCTCATCGACTTGCTGCACATGGTCGACCTCGCGATGTATTTCATGGGCTACCCTGAGCCAGCCCACGTGCTCGGCCAGACCTTCAACGACTTCATCCAAGACAAGTCCTTCAAGGGCCCTTGGGGTATTCCTGATCGCGTCGGTGGCGTCACCGACGTTGAGAACGCCGCCCATGGCTTTGTGACCTTCAAGACCGGCCAGGTGCTGACCTTGCAGGTTTCCTGGGCTGAGATGATCAAGCGCGAGGAAGTCTCCGTTGTCTTCCAAGGCACCAAGGCTGGCGGTAAGGTTGAGCGCCTCTTCGGCATCGATGGCCTCGACAACACCGCGATTGATACGTGCGAACTCTACGTGCAGGAAAACGGCAATAGCGTGAACCGCTCCATCGTCACGCCTGCGTGCGAAGACATGGGCCGCATCGCCTCCGCCGCGAACTTCATCGAGGCCATCGAAGGCCGCGCCAAACCCCTCAATACCCCCGAGCAGGCCTACCGCCTGATGCAGGTTATCGACGCTATCTACGCTTCCGCGAAGAGCGGTAAGCCCGTCTCCCTCTGATTACTCTCTACTCCTATGGCATCTCTTAATCGCAAACTCCGGATGGGCATGGTTGGTGGCGGTCGCGGCGCTTTCATCGGCGGCGTGCATCGCATGGCCGCGGCCCTCGACGGAAAAATCGACCTCGTGGCAGGCGCTTTCTCCTCGGATCCCGAGAAATCCAAGCTCTCCGGCCAGGACCTCAACCTGGACCCGGCGCGCGTGTACGGTTCGTACGCCGAGATGGCCAAGGCCGAGGCGAAGCGCCCGCTCGGCGATCGGATCGACTTCGTCTCCATCGTCGCCCGCAACGACTTGCATTACCCCGTCGCCAAGGCCTTCCTTGAGGCAGGCATCCATGTGATTTGCGAGAAGCCCCTCGCGTTCTCCCTCGCTGAAGGGAAGAAACTCAAGGCTATCGTTAAGAAGAGCGGCTTGGTCTTTGCCTTGCTGCACAACTACACCGGTTACCCAATGGTCAAGGAAGCTCGTGATTTTGTGGCTGCCGGTAAGCTCGGCAAGATCAACAAGGTCCTCGTCGAATACCCTCAGGGTTACGGTATCGGCGCGTTGCAGTCTGGGAAAATCCAGAAGATCGCTAACTGGCGCATGGACCCGAACTGCTCCGGCGTTTCGAACTGCGTGGGCGATATTGGCACGCATGCCGAGAACCTCGTCCATTACGTCACTGGCCTTGAAATTAAGGAAATCGCCGCTGACCTCAGCACCTTCATTCCAGGCCGCTTGCTTGATGATGACGCCAATATGCTCGTGCGTTACAAAGGCGGCGCCAAGGGCGTCCTGCACGCCTCGCAGATTTCCACCGGTGATGAGAATAATCTCAATATCCGTGTCTACGGCACCCTCGCTTCGCTCGAGTGGCACCAGGAACATCCGAATGAGTTAATCGTGAAATACCTCGATCAACCGCGCCAGACCCACCGTCGCGGGAACTCTTACAACGGCGATGCCTGTAAGAAGTTTAGCCGCACACCCTTCGGCCATCCTGAGGCCTTTATTGAAGCGTTTGCGAACATCTATCGCGCCGCCGCTGAAGCCATCACTGATCGCCTTGAAGGCCGTAAGGCTCCTAAGGCTGGCTACGACTTCCCATCGATTGACGATGGTGTCACCGGCATGGCTTTCATCGAGGCCGCGGTGAAGTCTTCGAAGGGTAACGCCCGCTGGACCAAGCTCGCCGACTAAGGCGCCCGCCAGTCTGTTACCAAGGCCCCGGTTTCCGGGGCCTTTTTATTTATTGAGCCACCAGATGCTCGCATTAAGCACGGTGGCGAAGCTGACCCAGAGTAGGTGGATGACTTGAAGCTTGGCGTGGTCGCGGTGTTGTGGCCAGAGCTGCCGAATCCAGATGACGAGCAAGATCAGGTAGGCCAGGATATCGGTGAGTGCGAGGTCCGGCCGATGCAGTCCGAAGAAGAGCAGGGACCAGAGCGCATTCACCGGTAGGATGATGAAGAATGTCCGGCGGGTTGCTCGGTTATCCCAGGCGGCGGAGGCGGCTAGGGCCATCCAGACATAAATCATGAACCAGACAGGCCCGAAGACCCAGTTGGGCGGATTAAACCACGGCTTGGTCAGCCCAGCGTACCAGCCCTTGATCTCGGGCAGCGTGGCCTCGGCGCTCAGCGCCCCGATGGTCGTGCAGAGGATGGCGAGCAAGATAGATCGCCCTATGTTTCTTGGCTGCGCTGGGACCTGTTCCATGACGCTAATATTGGCCAGAGTTTGGCCTAGGCAAGGCTGGGTGCGGAGTCCGCTTGCCATCGGCCGTCTTGCCCCTCTTTTTCAAGGCCTTACCGCCATGTCCGAGTCCTACATCCAGCAGCTTTTCGCCGAACGCATCGGCGGAGCCAATTACGGCAAATCGACTGCCATTTATAAGTTCGAGAAGATCAAGCGCGCCAAGGCTGCCGCCAAGAAGGCCAAGCCGGATGTCGCCCTGATCGACCTCGGCGTCGGTGAGCCCGACGAGATGGCTTTCCCGATGGTGGTGAAGGCGCTGCAGACCGAAGTCGCCAAGCCGGAGAATCGTGGCTACGCCGATAACGGTGGCGCGGACTTCAAGCAGGCCGCCGCCCGCTACATGCAGAACCTCTTCGGCGTGACCGTCGACGTCGACACCGAAGTCCTCCACTCGATCGGCTCCAAGGCGGCGCTCTCAATCCTGCCGGGCTGCCTGATTAATCCTGGTGACTATGTACTGATGACCGTGCCCGGTTACCCCGTCTTCGGCACCCACGCTAAATACTACGGCGGCCTCGTCCATAACCTGAAGCTCACCGCCGAGAACGCCTTCCTGCCGGACCTGAAATCAATTCCTGCCGAGATCTTGGCCAAGGCCAAGGTGCTTGTCCTGAATTACCCAAATAACCCCACTGGTGCGGTCGCCACGCGCAAGTTCTTCGAGGAAGTCGTCGCGTTCGCCAAGCAGCACAACCTCGTCGTCATCCAGGATGCCGCCTATGGCTCGCTGCATTTCGGCCCGGAGCAGGTCTCTATTCTCCAGATTCCGGGTGCCAAAGATGTCGCCCTCGAGTTGCACTCGCTTTCCAAGAGCCACAATATGACTGGCTGGCGCATCGGCTTCGTCGCCGGCAACGCGCTGCTCGTGCGTGCTTATGGCGACGTGAAGGACAATTCTGACTCCGGTCAGTTCCTCGGCATCCAGAAGGCTGGTGCTGCCGGACTCGATGAAGTCTCCATTCCGAAGGCCATCGCGGCCAAATACTCTCGCCGCATGGACAAGCTCGTCGGCGTCCTCGCCAAACTCGGCTTCCAGGTGCGCAAGCCCGGCGCCGGCTTCTTCCTCTACATGCCAGCCCCGAAGTCTGCTACGGGTCCGTCCGGCTCAGTGAGCTTCGATTCCGGTGAAGCCTTCTCGCAGTGGATGATTACCGAGCACCTCATTTCCACCGTACCCTGGGATGATTGCGGCTCGTTCGTACGCTTCTCTGTGACCTTTGTTTCCGACAAGGGTGAGGCGGGTGAAGCCGAAGTCATCGCCGAGGTGGAGCGTCGCCTGGCCCCTTGGAAATTCAGCTTCTGACCGTCTTTTTGAGCCTCCCTTCCTTGTCGGATTGACAGGGAAGGGGGGCTTTGTCCTTCTGAACGTCCAGTTAATTGGCCTGATAGCTCAGTTGGTAGAGCAGACGCCTGAAGAGCGTCGTGTCGTTGGTTCGATTCCGACTCAGGCCACCATTTAACGCCAGCCCATCCGCTTTAACCCGGGTGGGCTGGTTCTTTTACCGTCCGAAGATGAGGCGCCAGACCGAGAATTCGCGCCCGCGGTCAATGGACTCGGCGGGCGGCTGCTCCCAGCCATTGGCCAGCAAGCGGAGGGCTTTGAGTTCTTCGCGGCTCTGGTCCTTCTTCGTGGTTTTCTCGGTCCATTCTGCCTGCACGACGCCGAAAGGGCTTTGGGCGGAGCGCCAGACGGTGCCTTTGAACTCAATGGTTTGCTTCGGCACGACGGGAGGGTCGGTAATTGTCGAGGCGTGCATCTTCATGCGCGCACAGCCGAATTTACGGCCGCCAGCTTCGATAATTTCCTGGGCGGGCACGTCTTCGGTAAGTTCGCTGGTGTAGCTGAGGTTCGCCCATTTCGAGACCCAGTCGATATCTTCGCGGGTCATGTGGTAGGCGCCTTTAACCGGATTCGAGAAGACAATCTCATGGGAGTTCTCGATGAGACGGCTCGCCCCTGTTCGATCCATGTCCTCGCGCAGAAGTAAACGGAGCGGAGCTTGTTCGCGAGAGCCGAGCCAGCCGACGGGCTCCACCGTGAACCAGACGTGGGGCTTGCCGCCGACTTCCCTGCCGGTTCGGATTGAGATATTGATTTCGGATTTAGAGACGACTTCCCCCCCAACCTTATTCTCCAATTGGTAGCGAGCCCAGGAGCCTGGCTTGGGTAGGTTCTCCGCGAAAATCTGCCATTGTGCGAAGACGGGCCTGACGCCGGCCCACAGCAAAAGGAGGGTTAACAGGCAGCGCATGGGGTAATTGTGGGTCTTTTGAGGGGGTTTTGGCGAGCCTGGACCGTGGATATTGCCTTTGCCTTTGACTCACTCGAGGTCGTCCGTTGAAGTCGGGGTCTTCGTTATGGAATCCCTGGCACAGCCTTCGACCTCCCTCCGCTCTGCGGCTGGTCGTGCCATCATTCCGGCGATTATTACCATCATCGGGCTCTGAGCCCGCTGAACGGACCGTCCGACGGGCGACTCCCCGTTCCGCGGCACTCGGAACGGACCCACCTCTTTACATCCCTTTTCCTCCCACCTACCAACACCACCATGGCACGCTCCATCGAAGTCTATGACACCACCCTCCGCGACGGTTCGCAGGGGCAGGGCATTCATTTCACCGTTGATGACAAGCTGCGCATCGCAGCCGAGCTGGAGCGCTTCGGCATGACCTATATCGAGGGTGGCTGGCCGGGCTCTAACCCGCGTGATATCGAGTTCTTCGCTCGGGCGAAGAAAATCAAATTCAAACACGCCAAGCTCGCGGCCTTCGGGTCCACCCGCCGCAAAGGTGTACGTGCCGCCGAGGATGCTCAGGTCCGTGGCCTGCTCGAAGTAGACACCCCGGTGGTCACCATCTACGGCAAGACTTCCGCCCTCCATGTGCGCGAAGTCCTGCGCTGCTCCCCGGAGGAGAATCTCGAGATGATTCGGGACACGGTTGCTTTCCTGAAATCCCACCGTCGCGAGGTCGTCTACGATTGCGAACACGCGATTGACGGCTGGAAAGAGGATCCGGCCTACGCCATCGCTTCCATGCTCGCCGCCGTCGAAGGTGGCGCCGATCGCATCGTGCTTTGCGATACCAATGGCGGCTCCTTGCCCGCTGAAGTTGCCGCGGCCACCCGTGCCGCCCTCGCCGCCCTCAAGAAGACGCCAGTTGGCATCCATACGCACGACGACGCTGGTCTCGGCCTCGCTAACGCTCTCGCATCCCTCGAAGCGGGCGCTTCGCATGTCCAGGGTACTGTCAACGGTATCGGCGAGCGCACGGGCAATTGCGATCTCACCGCCGTCATCCCTTGCGCCCAACTGAAGTTCGGATGGAAGTGTGTTTCCTCTACGGCCCTGAAGAGTCTCGCCAGCCTGTCCCGCTTTGTGGACGGCGTGGCCAATCTCGCTCCTGATCCGCGTCGTCCGTGGGTCGGTACGGCGGCCTTCGCTCACAAGGGCGGCACGCACGTCGACGCCGTTCGTAAGTTCTCGGCAGCCTATGAACATATCGATCCGACGGTCGTCGGCAACGAGCGCACGGTGCTCGTCAGTGACCAGTCTGGCCGCAGCAATATCGTTCTCAAGGCGAAGGCCCTGGGCATCGACCTCGATCGTGATTCTCCGGCCACGGCCACCGCACTCGATGAGCTGAAGAAACTCGAGCACGCCGGGTGGAGTTTTGAAGACGCGGAAGCTTCATTGGCGCTTCTGCTCCGCCGTCATATCGGCAAAAGCAAGGCCGCGCCGTTCGAGGTTGCTTCCTATCATGTCACGGCCCGTGGCGCCAAGGGCTCTGCTTATTGCGAAGCCGTTGTTCGTTTGAGTATCGCGGGCAAGGAAACGCTCACGGTGGCCGAAGGCGACGGACCGGTCCATGCGCTCGACCAGGCCCTGCGTTCGGCCCTCGTGAAATCTTTCCCGAAGCTCGCGAAGGTGAGCCTCGTGGATTATAAGGTACGTATTCTTGGTGGGGCCGATGGCACCGCGGCTAAGACCCGGGTGGTCATCCGTTCCTCCGACGGCAAGGACTCCTGGGGCACGGTCGGCGTGAGCGAGAATCTTGTCGAGGCCTCGCTACAGGCGATTGTCGACGGTTACGCCTACGCTTTGTCCTGAGCTTCCGGCTGACGCGTTGACTGCCTTCAAGGGCGGGGTAGCAATCATCTACCCCGCCCTATATGCGTTCCCTGTTGCTCCTTGTCCTGGCGGCTGCGGCTGTCTCCGCCGCCGATACTGCCCAACTCCATATCTTCGAGATGGCGAAGCCGGGAGAGGTCAGCGAGGTTGCCAAGATTCCGTCGCTTGCCGCCGCCGCTTATGGCCGGCCGCACATGACCGCGCCGCCCATTCCGGTCTTTCGTTTGAGCGACGTCGCCTTCCTGGGGGCCGCACGCAAAGAGAAACTCGATGTTTATTTCCCTTTTGGAGCGGCACGTAACGATCGCCCAGCCGTCGTCTTCATTCATGGCGGCGGTTTCACGGCTGGTGATAAGGCTGAATATCGTTCCGCCAGCGTGAGCGCTGATCTGTGCCGAGCGGGCTATGTCGTCGTGAGCTGCAACTATATGCTGGGCTCGAAGACCACGCCCGGGGTCTGGCCGCAGAATATCGCGGACTGCCGACAGGCCATCCGCTGGCTGCGCATGCATGCGAAAGAACTCGGTGTGAATCCGGAAAAGATCGCCGTCGCGGGCGGCTCAGCGGGCGGCTACCTCGCGCTCATGGTTGGGCTTTCGGATGACAAGACAGGGCCAGGAGGAGAGGTAGGGGCCCAGGTTTCTGCCAAGGTTTCCGGCGTCATCGACATGTATGGGGTCGTGGATTTTTCTAAGCATGGGGCGGGCGATATTCCCGGGGTGCCGGCAGTAGACCAGCGGAATTATCTCCCGGTGACGCAGTGCGACGCGAATGATCCTGCCGTGCTCATCCTGCATGGCACAGCCGATACCACGGTAGATATCGCCCAGTCCACCGAGATGGCCAAGGCGCTCCGCGCAGCCAAAACTTCCTATGAGTATGTGATGGTCGACGGTGCGCCTCATACGTTCGACCTACACCCGCGAGGTAAGGGATGGAGGCGTACGGGGTTGGTCGCTGGGGCTGAAGTCGTCAGCCAGTCAGCTCAGCCGGACCTCACCGAGGTCGTCCTGGATTTTCTCGCACGGACGATTGGGAAGTAGGCTTACTCCTTCAGTCGAGCCATCACCGTCGAGCCCTGAAGCTGGACGTCGAAACGGCCAGTGTCTTCGAGCATGCGATAGAACTTCGCGTAGCGCGGGGCGTTTGCTTCTAGGCCCGGATGTTCTTGGAGCAGGAATTTCTTAATCACCTCGACCTTGAGCCATTCACCGGGAGGAGCCAGGCCCAGGGCCACGTCGGCGAGGGCTTCGATGATGTCGCGACGCGAGTGAAGTTGGGCGCGACGTTGGTCGGACTCGGCCTTGCCCTGAGCTTGTTGGGCGGGGGTGAGATTCGGGGTGTCACGGTAATCGTGACCAGAATTTTCGGAGGGCCGGCGAGGTTCTCGGGCCGGCCGTGGTTCGCGACGGGGTGCAGTCGGGCGGGGCTCGCGCTCCGGACGCGATTCACGGGCGGCCCTTTGCGGGGCGGCTCCAAATTGCAGGTCGGGTAGCATCTTTTCGAGTTGGTCGAGTAGACCGCCGACTTCCTTATTCGTCTTGGGTGTGAGGGCCCGCAGCGCCTGTGCAATTAATCCGAGGGCGCGACGCGGGTCGGATTTGGCGGCCTGTTCATCGTCCAAGCGCTCGCGGAGCTCGGAGAGATTTAGGTAATGATGGGCGGTGGAGCGGAGGGCTTTGTGGGTGCGCTCACCCATGACGATGATGCGGACGCCGAGCCGCTTGGCGTCTTCGACGACGGGCGTGAAGTCGCTGTCGTTCGTAACGAAAATCAGCGTCGTGGGCGGCGTCGTTCCGGCCATTAACTTGACCGCATCGATGGTTAGGCGCATATCCGCCGCGTTCTTACCAGGGGTGTAACTGCGCTGATCGACGAGTTCGAGGGCGGGCCATTCTTGGGCGGCGGCACGCCAGCCGCTGAGGCGGCCGTTGAAGTCGCCGTAGGCGCGAGCGGCCGAGATTTCGGTTTCGCCGATGAAGCGGCGCAGGGTGGGGAGGTGTTGGTGCGAAACGTTGTCCGCATCGATGAGCACCCCGATACGCTGATTTGGCTGGGCCTTGGCGGCCTCCGGGGTGGAGGTCGAACTGGCGTTGGCTTGGCGCGGGGCGGCGGGCTTAGCTCGACGGCTGGCTGGCTTGCTGGCGCGGCTGCGCGGGGCGGGAGCGGACTTCTTGGATTTAGGACGGGCCACGGGAGTGAAAGAGGCCCTTATCCGTGCGGCCAAAGTCCCGACCCTACAATGCGAAAGACTGCGGCTCGCTACTTCGCGTGGGCGGCGGCGGGCGCGGGCGTGATACCGGAGGGATGTGCGTCGCTGTGCGGGAAGAGGGTGGAGAGGGCGAGGAGGATACCAATCGCCGAGGCGGTTGCGGAGGCCCAGAAGAGCGCTTTGACCTTGGTGAGCGCACAAATCGACGCTAGCGCGATACCGACTTGAATAAACGTGATGGCCTGGGCGAGCGTATGGTGCGGGTGCATCAGGCGGCGACTTTCCTCGATGAGTGGCCCGACGGCGGCGTCCTTACGGTCCGCGGCGTCATCGAGGGCTTGGGCGCTTTTAAGGATTTCCGCTTTCTCGGTTTTGTAGCGCTCGATGTCGGCGGTGAGTTTGCTGCGGGTCGCCTCCGAGTTCGTCAGGCTGGCTCCGAGTTCGGCAAGGTTCTGCTTCGTGCTTTTCGCCTGGTAGAAGGCCCATTGGTTGGCCGCCTGCGTGCGTAGTTGGTTAGCTTCGTTCTTCACCAGGATAGCATCATTCTTCAAATTGGCCGCATCGCTTTGGTGGCTGGCTCCCAGGAAACTGAAGACCGCCCCGAAGGTGGCGAGGATCGCCGTCATGATGGAGACGCGGATGGCGAGGGCTTCGCCATGTTGCGCCTGATGCTCCAGGGCGTGTTGATCCGGGCCGTGGACATGGAAGCCGTCGTGGGACATACCCACATTTCTTTCCGAGTCGGCGGCGGAGTCAACGTACGGTCTGATAATTTAAATATATTTGCTGGAACATTGGCGGTTTCATGTTGTTTAGAAAGGTGTGAAATGTCGTCTCCCCGCCTGGGGTTTCTTTTTAGTCATCCTCTTCTCGCCTTTGGCGTCGAACGCCAAGGAGCCCGTCTGGACGGCTAAGCCCGGTCCTTGGGGGCAACTGGAGGTGCGGGCGGTCTATCTTGAGCCGCCGGACAGTTTATTGGCCGTCATCGCCAAGCCGAATTCGGTCACACGCTGGTCATTCGAGCAGACCACCGAGCAGGGGGTTCGCGAACTTTTGACCAAGGTGGGGGTGTCTGCCCCCATCGTCGGTCGCCTCTTCGCGTCCGGTCGCACCCTTGTAAGCGGTAACTCGGTGAGCCTCTATCCGCAGGTCGAGGATCTCACTGCCCTGTCGACCGAGGTTCGGAGTGCCCTCTACGGGGAGTTGGCTAAATATCCGGCGAACGAATATCAACGCGACCCGGTCTATATCCTTGGCGGCGATGTCGATGACTGGCTGGCCGAGGTGCCGCTCAGTTCTGCCCAGCAACAATTATTCCGCAGCCTGCTCTGGAAGCGCGGCGATGCCCTGGTCTTCAGTGACATGCAGGCACTCCTGACGCTTTGCCATGGCCCGGAGGAAGTCAGCAACGTCTTCCGAACGATGACCCGGGTGCGCAGTCTGGTGGTCGAGTTGCAGCTTCCGCTCAAGTCAGACCGGAAAGAGTTTTTGGAGTACTGGGCTGCCGGGCAGACCGACGCACCGCGTCTCACGTTTATTAATGCAATCACGCAAAGGCGGGCGCCGCAGACCGTCGACATCACCCATTTCTTGCCCTCCTTGATGCGTCAGCGGGCCTACACTTTTCCAGAGATGGAACTCGGGTTGAAGGGTCGTTTTCCGGACTGCCATTGGACTTCGCTCAATTTCTTCAACATCACCCCGAAGGAATTCTTTCTCGATACTCGATTGGCGGCCGAGCATCTCTTGGCGAATTACACCACGGTTGAAGCCCCTTATCGTTTCGGCGACGTACTCTGTTTCTTGGATAATGGACAGGGGCTGCATACCTGCGTCTTCATCGCTGATGACATTGTGCTGACGAAGAATGGAGACAGCATCCTCGCTCCTTGGGTGATGATGCAGATTAAGGACGTGGAATCGGTTTACCGTCGTTCCGCCAGCACGCGCATTCAGGGCTACCGACAGAAGAAATAGGCGATTAGCCCGTGTCGCTGTCCCCGGCGGGAATTGAACCCACATCCTCGGTTTAGGAAACCAATGTTCTATCCATTGAACTACGGGAACGCGAAGGGTAGTAAGTCTGGGTGAGGCGGGGCGGGCAAGCCCGCATCGGCGGGGTAGGCTTGACTCCCCGGGCATTAGGCTAACTTCGTGACTATGTTCACTGTCCTTTCCGCCGCCGAGGCACTGTTGGTGGTGCCAGGTTGGGCTTGGGCGGCTTTCCTTGGCTTCGTCGGGTTGATGCTCGCCCTCGATCTCGGCGTCTTCAAGAAGAACGCTGACCAGGCACCGAGCTTCAAGGAAGCTGTCGCTTGGTGTGCGGTCTGGGTCATGTTGGCTGTCGGGTTCGCCTTCCTGCTCTCCGCTTGGCGTGGACCGGAGGATGCCGAACTCTTTGTGGGAGGCTACGTCCTCGAGCTCGCGCTATCGGTCGACAACCTCTTTATCTTCATCCTCGTCTTCGCCCACTTCGGCATCCCTGAGCGCCTCCAGCATCGTGTGCTCTTCTGGGGCATCCTAGGCGCCGTCGCCATGCGGGCGGTCTTCATTATCGCTGGCGTCGCCGCGGTGGATTGTTTCGCCATCATGCTGCCGTTGTTTGGCGCCTTTCTGCTCTTCACGGGTATCAAACTCGCCCGCTCGCATGACGAGGCTGAAGGTAAGGGTATCGAGGAGAACTTCATCGTCCGGATGACGAAGCGGTTCCTGCCTGTGACCAATCGCCTGCATGGCGACGCCTTTTGGGCCAAGGAAGATGGCCGCAGCGTCTTCACGCCGCTCTTCGTGGTGTTGCTGGTCATCGAGGGCACCGACCTCCTTTTTGCGGTGGACTCTATCCCCGCGGTGCTGGGCATCTTGCCGACCGAGATGGCCATCGAGGAGAAGCGCTTCATCGCTTTTACCTCCAACATTTTCGCGATCATGGGCCTACGTTCGATGTACTTCGCCATCGCGGGCTTCATGCACTATTTCCGTTTCCTCAAGCCCGCCCTGTCTTTCATTTTGGTCTTCATCGGGCTCAAGATGATCTTCCCTTGGGCGGCCGGCCTCGGCCAGGCGGAAGGTCGGTTGGGGGCGTGGGTGCCTGCCGTGCTCGTTCATGATGGCACGGTCCATATCCCGACGGCCGTCTCGCTCGCGATCATCGGCTTCATCTTGGCACTCGCGGTGGGTCTATCGGTGGCGTTTCCGAAGCGGAATTAGTTTTTTGGTGTTTCCTCAAGCGAGGGGCGCCCCCAGTCTGATCGGGTGTTCCGCGGCCGCTATAAACTCTATCTTCCTTATCTCGCGGGGACGCGCTCTCTCTTCGTATTATCCCTGCTGTTCGCCTTGGTGTTTGCCGCGGCTAACGCTATTGGGCTGCCTTTTCTGGTCGGGAAGATGCTACCTGCCGCCTTCGGGGGGGCGGCGGTGCCGGTCTTTACCTTCCCTGCGTTCACGGGTTGGGGGCCTTGGTATCTACCGGCAGGGCAGGAGATATTCTGGGCCGTGGCCTTTCTTCCTATCATTTTTATTATCCGTGGCCTCGGGGAGTTCTTTTCAACTTACCTGTTAAACCTCGCCGGGCTCCGGGTGGTGGAATCGGTACGCCAAGGTGTCTTTGCTAAGTTGCAACAATTGCACCTCGGCTTCTTCGGCCGGATTTCCACAGGGGATTTACTCTCGCGACTGATCACCGATGCCAATGCGGTGCGGCTCGTGCTTGTCGATGTCTCCAATGATCTAGTAGTTCAGCCGCTCACGCTCATCTTCTCGATTGGCTGGGTGGTCTACCTCTGCATTTCTAAGCCTGGGGGCTACTGGTTCTTGGTCTGCCTGCTGGTGGTCCCACTTTCCGTTTTCGTGGTACGATTTATCGGCACGGCCATCCAGCGCCGCGCACGGCAGGGCATGGAGTCCGCCTCAGATCTCAACAGCATTGCCGTGGAGAATCTGCAGTCCGCACGTGAAATCCGGGCCTATGGCCTGCAGACCCGTGAATCGCAGCGCTTTTGTAAGGCCAGCCATGAAGGGCTGCGAATTCAAGGTAAGCTAATCCGCTACGAGAAGGCCCTTTCGCCGCTGGTGGAGATATCGGCTGCCTTCGGCATCGCCGTCGCCATTGGGATTGGTGCACGTATCGGGTTCACCTTACCGGAGTTGGTTTCACTGATCATGGCGTTCTACTTCGCCTACGGACCAATCAAAAGGCTCGGCAATGTAAGCAGTCGCATGAGCATGGCTGCCCCCGGCTTGGCTCGACTTGAGGAGATCCTCGAAGCTCCGATTGAGGTGGCTGACGCCGCTGATGCTCTTGGCCTCGGGCGGGTGCGCGGGGATATCCACATGGAGGCGATGACTTTCGCTTACGGCGAAACGCCCGTTCTCTCCGATGTCACTTTGAGTATTCCGGCGGGGCAATCCGTGGCCCTCGTCGGCCCGAGTGGGGCGGGTAAGAGCACCTTCGTAAACCTAGTGCCGCGTTTCTTCGACCCCCGCGCGGGTTCGGTAAAAATCGACGGACAGGACCTTCGCCGGGTGCGCCAGCAAGATTTGCGTGAAAACATCGCACTGGTTTCACAGGAGCCAGTGCTCTTCAACGAATCTATCCTCGAGAACATCCGTCTCGGTAAGCCTGCGGCCACCGATGCCGAGGTGCGTGAGGCCGCCCGCCTCGCTGGGGCGCTGGATTTTATTGAATCACAGCCACGGGGCTTCTTGACCGGGGTGGGTGAGCGCGGTTCGCGTCTCTCGGGCGGCCAGCGCCAGCGCATTTCCATTGCCCGCGCCTTCCTGAAGAATGCCCCGATTCTGATTCTAGATGAAGCGACTTCCGCCCTAGATACAGATACGGAGCGCAGTATCCAGCAGTCGCTGGCGCTGCTGATGAAGGGGCGGACCACCCTCATCGTCGCCCATCGTTTTAGCACAATTCGCGATGTTGATCGGGTGTTGGTATTCGACGGCGGCCGCATCGTCGCGGATGGTTCCCGGGAAGAGCTTTATAAGTCATCAGAGCTTTTCCGACGACTTTGGGATAACCAAGCCAAGAACTTGGGCTGATGCGGTTACTGGTCGTCAAGTTCTCCGGACTGCGCGGCGCGTTGGCCGCGACGGCGGGTTTGCGTTCAGTTCGCGAACGGCACCCGAGTGCGCATGTGACTTTTGTGACCTTGCCGGGTTCAGAGCCAGCCCTGGAAGGCTGCCCAGCGATTGTCGACGTGGTGGGCGCAGACCCGCAGGCGGGGACATTTTCACTACTGGCTCATTTGCGCCGTCAGAGTTTTGACGCTGCAATTGCGCTGGGCTCACATCCGGCGGCGGTCCGGCTTGTTGCCTTAAGTGGAGCCCGCTTGCGCGTTGGTGCGGTGCGCCCCGCTTGGTGGCTCCGCCCATTCTTACATCGTCAGATTGTCGGCTCGATTGTCGACCCCCACGAGGTCGTGCGGGACCATGAGGTGTTGGCCCGAGCTCTTGGCTTCCATGCCGAAACGCCGGGTATGTGGTTCGCTCCATCGCGTATGCAGGAACACGGACTGCTGGTGGAAGAGGGCCGCTATGCCGTGATTCACCCCGGCTCGCACCGGCCCGAGCGGATCTTGGAAATCGATAAATGGGCCGCCGTAGCTCGGGCATTATTGGCCAGCCGTGCGGTTGAGCGCATCGTCGTCTCAACTGGACCGACAGGCGAGGAGCGCATCATGGCTGAGGCTATCTGCGGATTGATTGGGCCCTCGGCGATGTCAACCCGCGGTCGACTCCGCTTCGCTCAGCTCGCCAAGCTCATCAAAGGCTCACGGCTCTTCTTGGGGTCAGATTCTGCGGTACTTCAGCTCGCGGCGGCGGCTGGAGCTCCCATCGTGGGTGTGTTCGGGCCTTCGGACTATGCGCGCGCCCGTCCTTGGGGGGGCGTCCACCGCGTGGTGCGTGTGGATACCTCTCGGTACGAAGGCGAGCCGCAGGCGGATTATCTTGGTCGGATGGATCGGGCCTTGGCTCGAATTACAGCGCTCCAAGTCGAGCAGGCGGCCGAGGAAGTTCTGCGAATTACCGCACCTTGATGGCTGCCGCTTGACCTTCGCCTCTTCGCCACGAAATTAGCCCTGTGTCCGCCCCTGCTTCTCATTACGACGCTGTGATCATCGGTGCCGGCATGTCGGGTTTGGCCGCCGCGGTCCGACTGGGGATGTATGGGAGAAAGGTGCTCGTCCTCGAACGCCATAACGCGGCTGGCGGATTGAACTCCTTCTATGCCCGCGGCCAGCGCAAATATGATGTCGGCCTGCATGCTTTGACCAATTGGGTGCCGGAGGGCGTGAAGGGTGCGCCCTTGGTGAAGTTGATGCGCCAATTGCGTATCCGCCGGGAAGAGCTTGATCTGTGCCCGCAGTTGGGTTCGCGCGTGACGATGGCCGGGAAGAATTTACGACTGAATAATCAGTACGAAGACCTGCTGGCGGATGTCGCCAAGGAATTCCCCAAATCAGTGGACCGTTTCCGCGAGCTGGATACATGGATTGCCTCGCTTGATGAGGCAGCACTCGAGTCACATGGTGGCTCCGCGCGGGCCTTGCTCGATGAGCGCCTAGGCGACCCGTTGCTGCGCGACATGCTGCTGCTGCCGACCTGTTTTTACGGCAGCGCGCTGGAGGATGATATCGAGGTGTCGCAGTTCGCCGTCATGTGGCGCTCACTTTTCCGTGAAGGCTTCGCGCGGCCGTTCATCGGGGTACGCCAAGTCATCCGCCTCTTGATTGACCGATGCCGCGAGCACGGGGTCGAGCGCCGGATGAAGTGCGGCGTCAAGCGCATGGAGGTACGCGCCGGCCGGGTGGCCGCGTTGCAACTCGATGATGGCACCGAAATCACCGCTACGGCGGTTTATTCATCGGCGGGAGCGGTTGAGACACTGCGCCTGCGTTCGGATGTGGAGCCTGTCGCCGGGGCAGCGGCCATCGGTCGCCTCGGTTACGCCGAGACCATCGCCACCTATGATCCCGCGGCTTTCGCTGGTTTTGGATGGCAGGACACCATCGTCTTTTTCTGCGACGCGGAGCGCTTCAGCTATCGTTCACCGAAGGGGCTGGTCGATCCCTCCTCTGGGGTCATCTGCATTCCGAATAACTATCAATACGGTGAGGGCAGGGCACTCGACGAAGGTTGGCTCCGGGTGACGGCGCTAGCAAATCACGATGCTTGGTGTATCTTGCCGGAAGCCGATTATCAGGCCCGGAAGCAGGAGTGGTGGGGGAAGCTTAACCGCGTCGCTCGAGCCCATCTGCCGGCGGTCGCGGACGCCGCCCATGACGGTGCGCTCACCTCGACCGATGTCTTCACGCCCCGCACCGTGCGCAAGTTCACCGGCCATCTGAACGGCGCGATCTACGGGTCGACCGTGAAGCGTCGCGACGGGCGGACTGACCTGGAGAATCTCTTCTTGATTGGGACCGACCAAGGGTTCCTGGGGGTCACTGGGGCAATGTTATCTGGCATTTCCATGGCCAACCTGCACGGTCTGAAGGCGTAACCCCTCCCCATGCGCGAACCTGATTTTTCCGCCGCGCCCAGACCCCTCTGGCGCGATCTCGTCCAGCCCGCCGTGATTGTCGGCGCCCTGGGTTACTTCGTCGATATCTACGACCTCACGCTGTTCATGACGATCCGTAAGGACAGCCTGACGAGTCTTGGCCTCGGGCACCTCATCAGTGGAGCCGCTTGGTATCAGGATCTGCTGTCGTGGCAGATGATGGGCATGCTCCTCGGGGGGATTCTTTTCGGTATCCTGGGAGACCGCATGGGCCGACTGACCACGCTGTTTGGGTCGATCCTGCTTTATTCCGTGGCGAATATCGCCAACGGCATGGTGCACAGCTTTGAGGCTTACGCGACCTGGCGTTTTATTGCTGGGCTTGGTTTGGCGGGCGAACTGGGCGGCTGCATCGCCTTGGTGTCCGAGACTTTGTCGAAGGAGCGCCGCGGATACGGCACGGCCTTGGTCGCCACGATCGGTGTCTTTGGTGCCGTCGTCGCCGGCTATATGGCTGAGCACGTCGGGGAAATCGGCAAGGTGGTCGGCGGGTTCTTGGGCGCCCCCGTCGAGGGTTGGCGGATGAGTTATTTCATCGGCGGTGGACTTGGTCTAATGTTACTCGCGCTGCGCGTCGGCGTCCGTGAGTCGGGCATGTATCATCAGGCCAAGGAGCATGCTGAGGTCGGTTCCGTGGCCCGGGGCAATTTCTTTGCTTTATTCTCAAGCGGTGAACGCTTCCTGCGCTATGCGCGCTGTATCCTCATCGGCCTACCGACGTGGTACATGATTGGCATTCTTGTGCAGCGTGCCTCGACGGTCTTTGCGCCCGCCTCCGGGGTCGTGGGCGAGCCCATCAAGGATAACTGGTCGGTCGCGGCTTTTTATCTAGGGCTTACCTTTGGTGACCTGGCTAGTGGCGTCTGCAGCCAGTTGCTGCGCTCGCGTAAAAAAGTCGTGTTGGGCTTCCTCCTGTTCAGTCTCGCCTGTGTCGGCGTGTATCTCTTCGGGACGACAGGGTGGACTTCGACTTCTTACTACCGCTTGATTTTCCTCATGGGCTTCGGGATGGGTTACTGGGCTCTTTTTGTGACCATCGCAGCGGAACAGTTTGGCACCAATCTCCGTGCCACCGTGGCTACGACGGTGCCTAATTTCGCGCGCGGATCATTGGTGCCGCTCACCTTCCTTTTCACCTTCCTCGCCATGCCTCTCGCCTCCGCCAGGGTGTCTCCCTCCATCGCCGGCGCAATCATGGGCGTGATTTGCTTTGGGGCTGCTTTCATCGCCTTGGCGACGATGGAGGAGACCTTCGGTAAGGACCTGGACTACCAGGAGAAGCAGTAGTCCCTACTTCTTCTGCGCCGCTGTCTCGTCACGGACGCAGCGGAAGCCTGCGTGATTCGTCGACGTCAGCGTATCCAATCCTTGTCTGGCAGTGGGACGGTAGCGAAAGCAGTAACCCGAGTCGCAGAGCCAAGAGCCGCCGCGAATGACGTGTTGGCCGTAGCCCGTGCCTTCGGGGTCGTGACCGATGGCCGGCCCGGCGGGGGCGTCCTTGGGCGACAGTTTGTAATAGGCTGGCTGATACCAGTCTTCGCACATTTCCCAAACATTACCGGCCATATCGTAGAGTCCGTAGCCGTTGGGCGGAAAGGATTTCACGGGGGCGATGCCGGCGAAGCCATCTTCGGCCGTATCCATCTCAGGAAATTTCCCCTGCCAATGGTTACACATGATCTTGCCTCCAGGTCGTTCTTCGTCGCCCCAGACGTAGGGCTTATTTTTTAACCCGCCGCGGGCGGCGTATTCCCATTCCGCTTCGGTTGGAAGCCGCTTGCCTGCCCATTTGGCAAAGGCCTGGGCGTCCTTGTAGGTAAGGCAGATGACGGGATGGTTCATGCGACTCTTGATGTCGGAGCCCGGCCCCTCGGGCTGACGCCAGCTGGCCCCAGCGGTAAATTTCCACCACGGTAGATTGCCGACCCCACACTGGAAGGGGTTTACGCCGGAGACTCTCTTGAATAGTAAAGATCCCCCCTTGAGGTATTCGGGCGGGGCATTGGGGAAATCTCGGACGCTCAAGTCTTTTTCGGCATCCGTCACGTAGCCTGTGGCCTCGGTGAAGGCCTTGAACTGGATATTGGTGACCTCGGTAACATCCATCCAGAATCCCTTGAGCTGAACGCTGTGCCCCGGGGTTTCCTCGGTATGCTTTTCGTCGGCATCGTTAGTGCCCATGCTGAATTCGCCTGCCGGAATGCGCACCATCGGGGCGATTGAAGGGTCAAGCCCAGTGGTGATGGAGTTGGCGTCGTGGTTGAGTTTCCAGGCAAACACGGCGAACGGCGCGATAATCAGCACCGCCGCGATGGCGATGATCCATTGGCGGGCGAGCTGGCTGGCGGGCGGGCCTGGGCGGGGTGCTTGCATGGGTGGGCTTATTTCTAGGTCAGGGGTGGCAGGGGTCGAACCTTTTACAAGGCCGGGCGGTATCGCCTCGCCCTCATGGGCTAATTTCCTTTATCGATGCCTCGTCCATGAGCTCCTCCCAAGAAGAAGTCCTCCAGATTTTTCGCGATTCCAAGGCCCTCCTGACTGGCCATTTCGTTCTACGCTCAGGGCTCCATAGCGGGCATTTTTTCCAGTGTGCCCAAGTCTGCCAGCATATGGACAAGGTGACGCGCCTGATCGAGTTGCTCCGGCCGAAGTTGGTCGCCCTCAACTGTGAGACCGTGCTGGCGCCCGCGATGGGCGGACTGGTTGTCGGTCAGGAAATCGCCCGACAGCTCGGCGTCCGCTTCGTCTTCGCGGAGAAGGAAAACGATAAACTCGTCTTGCGTCGCAACTTCAAGTTCCGGCCCGGGGAACGAGTGCTCGTCGCCGAGGATGTCGTTACCCGCGGCGGCCGGGCTCAAGAGTGCTTAGATATTCTTAATCATGCGGGAGCGGCCGCCGTGGGCATCGCTTCGCTGGTTGATCGCTCGGCCGGGCAGACAAAGTTCGCGGTGCCGTTCATCGCCTTGTTGGAGTTGAATTTTCCGACTTATGCGGCCGACGCAGTGCCGCCAGAGCTGGCGCAGATTCCCGCGAGTAAGCCTGGTTCCTAAGCAAGGCGGGGGCGGGTCAGCCAAGGTGATAGAAAATGAGCCTTAAAACCCCTTATTAAGGGTGCGTGGTCGCCTTGTGCCTTGCACACAGGCGAGCAGTTCCCTACGCCAAACCACTCACTTTCCATGGATCGCAAGAACTTCTTCCTGGGTATGGCCTGCATCGTCGGCGCCTTCGCCCTTTTCTTCCTGACCAAGCCTCCGGCCCCGGTTGGGACTACACCCCCCACGGCGACTCAGTCGCTCGTTAAGACGGCGCCGCCATCGATGCAGGCTCTGCCGGTTGCCACTACGTTGGTTGATAGCCGAGCGCTCGATAAGTCGAAGGCCGAATATCCCGTCATTGAGAACGATTTCATCAAGGTGACCTTCACGACCCGTGGTGGTGCCGTTCACAAGGTTGAGTTGAAGAAGGAGTTTTCAGAAGTCGGGAAGAATGAACCCGTTGGTTTCAATGTCGGCAACACGGACGCCGCTTTGGCCTTGGCCCTCAAGGGTGCGAATGCGGATGACCTTATGGGCGTCTACTCCGGATTTTCCGTTCAGTCCAAGACGCTCGATGGTATCACGCTCGTGGGTTCATTGTCCGACGGTTCACGCGTCGAACGTACCTACTCCCTCGCTCCGCCCAAGGCGGGTGAAGCCGGCGAGCCTTACTCGCTTCACTTCTCCACTCGCGTGATTCCTGTCGCGGGCAAGGTGGCTCCCTCCGTCTGGATTTCCACGGGCTGCTGGATGCCCACGGAAGGCGATTCATCTAACCAATTCCTCTCCGTGCTCACTTATGACGGCGACGACCTGACTCGCGTCGGTCTCGATAAGTTCACCCCTTCGAG
>CAIKRN010000070.1 GCA_903829855.1 uncultured Opitutia bacterium | reverse complement strand
TGCGGCATCGCCTGCTCGGCCTAACGGCCTTCGCCGAACCCGCGGGTTCTCATCCCTCTGGCGGGCGTCTTTCCGGCACCTTAACTTAACTGGAAAGGCAAGTCTTTGGGCGGGAATTAAATTGGCGGAGAGGAAGGGATTCGAACCCCCGGTACCTTGCGGTACGCCTGATTTCAAGTCAGGTGCAATCGACCACTCTGCCACCTCTCCGTAAAGAGGAGTCAAATCAGCCTAGGGTCTTCCCTCAAGCCCTTTCGGAGTCTTACCCTTGGGCTTTCTCCTGCTTTCCCATCGGCCGAGAAAATGTTCATGCCTGCCCGATGAGCACCAGCGAGCGCGTCGAGGAAATCGACGGTCCATACGGCCCCTTCGCCATCGGCGAGCGCGCCATCCAACGCCTCTGGGCTTCGGGCGAAGTCCGCGGCCCGATGGCCGCCGCCTCAGGGGCAAAAATTGAGATCCTCAACCAAGGTGACTGGAATCGCGGAGCTGGGCCCGACTTCCTCGGCGCGGAAATTCTGGTCGATGGCCGGAGGGTCCGCGGCGACATCGAGATTCACCTACGTTGTGCCGACTGGCATGCACACGGCCACGAAAGTGATCCGAATTTCACCAACGTCATCCTTCACGCCGTCCTACTCCCCGGCACCAAGGACGTCACCACCGCCTCCGGCCATCGACCTGAAACCATCGTGCTACTGCCACACCTGCCCCGCGACCTAGAGGATCTCGCCGAAGAGGACGCCCTGCTCGAACTGCGCGGCCGAGCCGGTGAAGTCGCCCGGCGCGTGCTCGCCGCCGAAAGCAATGTGGCACTCGGACTCAAACGCCGGGCCCTCGAGCGATTCCGCGCGAAGACGAAACACGCCCGCACCCGCGTTCGCGAAGTGGGCTGGGACAACGCCTGTCATGAACTCTTCGTCGAATCGCTCGGTCTCGGCGGCAACCGCGCCCCGATGGCAGAACTCGCCCGCACCCATTCACCGGAGCAGATGCTGGTACTCGGGCTCGATACGCTTTACATGGAAAAGTGCGGGCGCTGGAGGCTGCGCGGATTACGTCCCGCTGGGCATCCCTACCGCCGACTCGCTCAATACATGGAGCTTAATCGGCGGCGGCCGGACTGGCGTCAGCACCTGCGCACCTGGGCCATGACTTTACCCGCCAATGCCCTAGCTTCCTGCCGTCGTCGCCTCATCGACGAAACTTTCTGCTGCATCCTACCCGACGGACGCGCCGATACTCTTTGCATCAACGCACTCCTCCCCTTGCTCCAAGACACGAAGGCCACCCTCGATCGGGCCTGGCTCGAATGGCCGCCCGGTAATCACCCCGAGGATATCCAAGAAGCCCGCAATATCCTCGGCCTACAAGGCACCGCCCGAAACTGGGAGGTACAGGGTATTCTCGATGTCATCCGCCGCACCCAGGCGGCGCCCACCGAGGGAAATCCGACGTAAACTGGGCCATTCACCTTAGCATAATCTTCCCCGCATCGGTTGACAGCGCGGTGGGCTGGTCGCATAATTTTAATATGACCCCAATTCCCCGCACCATGCTGGCAGTTTTCCTATTGGCCTTGTCTCTCCCCGTGGCCGCCTCCGCCGCCTCCTCGGCAACCACAACGTCAACCACCTCCACCTCGCCTACGGACCATCTGTTGGGTAGCAGCGTCAAGGTCACCACGCCTCAGACGAAAATTGGTGGCGACAACGGCGTCGTCGATGAATGGGACGAAGAAGAAGACACGCTGCTCGACAAAGCCATCAAGCTACTAGAAGTCGCGGAAACGGCCCCAACCGTCAAGGACCTCAACGAAGCCATCAAAGACCTAAGCGTCGCCGAGGACATGGAAGAACAGGAAATCCATCCGCGCGAGCCCAAGGAACCCAAAGGCCCCCATGGTAACGTTGGTCCCCGCAAGCCCACCTCCTCCCGCCCGCGTAAGGTGAAAGAAGATCACGAGGAAATCATCAAGCAGGAGAAGAACGCCATTCAACTCGTTCAGGATGCCATCGTCGCCCTCAAGTCCAACAACCGCGCCAAGGTGACCGAGAATGTCGAAGCCGCCCTGCTCGCCATCAAGAAAGCTGATCAGCTGAACGAAGACGAAGACCCCAACGAAGGTACGGAAGCCGTCAAGGCCGCCCGCGCCGCCGCTGGCGCCACGGCCCCTGCGAAGCCACGCAAGAAGTAAGCCCGCAAGTTACTCAAAAAAGGCCCCACCCCGGGGCCTTTTTCTTGGGGGAGAAGACAGCCCTCAGGCCATCATCTTGCGCACCCTCTCGAGCGAGACGGCCAAGCGGTCGACCTCCTCGAGGGTATTGTAGAAGGCAAACGAAGCACGGGCAGTGCCGCTGAGCCCGTAATGCTTCATCAAGGGCATGCAGCAGTGGTGTCCCGTGCGGATGGCAATACCATCCGCATCGAGTAACGTACCGATGTCGTGCGGGTGACCACCTTCGATATTGAAGGAGATTACGGCGACCTTCTCGGGCGCTTCACCCACGATGGTCAATCCCTGGATGGCCTTGAGTCGCTCGGTCGCGGCCGCCAGCAGCGTCTGCTCGTGCGCATGCGCAACGGCCTGGATAGGCATAACGTATTCCAGCCCGACGCCGAGGGCGATGGCGCCAGAAATATCTGGCGTGCCCGCTTCAAAACGTTCGGGGGCCTCGCGAAAAGTGGTGCCAGCAAAATCGACCTTGCGGATCATATCGCCACCGAACTGATACGGCGGCATCGCGTCGAGTAATTCCGGTCGACCCCAGAGCACACCGATACCCGTTGGGCCGAAAGTCTTGTGACCGGAGAAAGCGTAGAAATCGCAACCGAGTGCCGGGACGTCGACTTTGAAGTGCGCGGCCGCCTGACAACCATCAATGAGCACCACGGCGCCCGCAGCCTTGGCGAGGCGCGTCATCTCAACGGCGGGATTAACCGTGCCGAGGGCATTGGAGACGTGGGCGAACGCGACGAGTCTGGTGCGAGCGGATAGGAGTCCTTTGAAAGCGACGAGGTCTACTTCACCGCGTGGGGTGACGGGTGCGACGATGACCTTGGCACCCGTCCGCTCGGCGATTACCTGCCAAGGCACGATATTCGCATGGTGCTCAAGGTGCGTGAGCAGAATCTCATCCCCCGCTTTTAAATTGGAGCGCCCCCAGCATTCCGCGACGAGATTAATGCCTTCCGTGGCACCTCGCACGAACACACAGCCGCGCGTCTCTTTGAGCCCGAGGAATTTGGCGACCGAAGCACGAGCGGCCTCGTAGGCCGTCGTGGCCTCCTCGCTAAGCAAGTGCACACCGCGGTGGACGTTTGCATTTTGCTCGGAATAATAACGCTCTAGCGCCCGGATCACCGCCAGCGGCTTCTGCGAGGTCGCCGCATTGTCGAGATAAGCTAACGGACGACCCCGGACGGAACGTCCCAGAATCGGGAAGTCCTTTCGAAGGGCTTGGACGTCAAACACGGGCATGGAACCGAACGTAGTCGGACGGCGCCGGGGCGCAACCGGGAAGCGAAATCAGGGCGTAGCGGGCAGTCGCACCGCCTTGCGGATATAGGCGGGGACATCGACATCCTGACCGTCGATGAAGGTCATCGGTGTACCGCCAAAAAGACCTCGGCGCATGGATTCCTCTGTAGCGAACTCAAAGACCGGCTGCGAAGGATCGACCGCCTTGTCGCCTTTCTTTGATTTCGGGGCGGCCTTGGGCGCGGGCAACGACGCTCCGAGCACGGAAACTTCGGTGCGATCGCCCATCGATGCATCGATGCGGGCACAAATAATCGTGGAGGTCTCGCCGCCGAATCGCGTCCGCACGGCTGCCACCGCCTCGAAGGCTTCCGTCGACGTCAACGCGGTTCCGCCCGCGACATAAACAAACAGCGAAGCGACTTTGGTGACCGCCCCTGGTCCATGGGCGAGCGGACAATCGCAAGCCGCGCGTGCGGCCTTCATCGCGGCCCCCTCGCCCTGCCCCACCCCATGGGCGTAGAGGGTCGGCGAACCCGGCGTGGCCAGAATCGAACGCAAAGCGCCGGGGTCGGCTGCGATGAGTGCGCCGGGTGCAAAGGCACTGGCGATGCCCCGGAGTGCACCGCTCACCCACGCATCGGCGGCGGCAAAAGATTCGGAAAGCGGAGCATCGGAAGCGACCTGCTGAAGCAATAGGTCGTTATGAACGACCACGAGGCCGTGACATTTCTGGCCGAGTAAAACCGTCGTATCATTTGCCTGGCGCATACGCCGTTCGCCCTCATGCGAGAAAGGCATCGTCGCGAAAGCGAGCACCGTGGCACCAGCGTCCACTGCTAAAGAGGCCACGACGGCCGCGGCGCCACTGCCCGTGCCGCCACCTAGGCCCGTGACCAAGACCACGATGGGCACACCCGTGAAGAGCCTGCGCAAAGGCGCCTCTTCCGATTCAGCCGAAGCCAAGCCGAGGGCAGCTTCGCCCCCCGTTCCCATGCCCCGTGTCTGTGCCCGCCCGAGTTGCACCATCTGCACCGTCGCCGCCGACTGTAATGATCGCGCATCCGTATCCAGCAGCGCCACGCCGATTTCAGGCGGGAGCTGAGCGGAGAGACGCGTGACCATTGAGCATCCCGCCCCGCCGAGGCCTACGAGTAAAATGGAGGGGGCGGCACTCATCTTAGAAACGGAAGAGGTCCTTGAGGTTCGCGATAAAGCCCCGCGGGCGACGCACGACGGGGGGAGCATCCGTGATGGCGGCAGTCATCAGCCCGACGACCCCGGCATATTCTGGTTTGCGTAATGAATCGTTCTCGAAATTCGGGATGCCAATGCGAGCGGTCAGCCCAGTCACCAGTTGCACGGCTTCGGCGGCGTCGGCGAGATTCGCCGATCCGCCCGTGAGCACGACACCCGAGGGAATCATCTGCTGGTCCAACTTGACTGCATGGCCAGGGAAAATGTGTTCGAGGTGACGGAGGACATCCTTACGGACAAACTCCAACGTCTCTTGGTAGCGCAGGGAGATGACTTTCGTGATCGTGCCGCGATTAAACTGCTGATCCCCGACGCCTTTATCGCCGTCTTTCCAGATAATCTGGTTAACATCATTATCGCGGTGCACCGCGGAGCCAAAACGTTGCTTCAAGTCCTCGGCCGTCTCGCGACTAATGCGCAGGGCGACACTAAGGTCATTAGTCATGTGCTCGCCGCCGACGGAAATCGAACCCGCGCAGAGAATGTGCTCCTTATAATAAAGAATCCAATCGGTTGTCCCTGCACCCATATCGATCACCAGCACCCCGCCTTGCTTATCGGCGTCACTCGCCGTGGCACAAGCGGCGGCGTGTGCGGCCAAGATGAAATCGCGGACCCGGATACTCATGCCGTTCACCATCCCGACGCGCATACGCATGTTGCCTTCTTCCATTGTCACCCGCCAAAAATTTACCTCTAGGCGCTTGCCAGCCATCCCGACCGGATTACTCACTGCGCGGCCATCGAGCATCGTCGGTTGGCGCATGTAAAGCAGCGTGGAACGACCCGCCGGAGGCTCCAGACGCTTGGCCGAAGAAATCGCATCAGCGACATCCTTGGCGGTGACCTTGCCATCATGCGCGGGCACCGCGACAAAACCCTTCACCCGTTCGCCTTCGGCGGCCGGACCGGAAAGGGATAAGTAGATTTGCTCCACCGCCCGCGTAGAACTGCGCTCAATATCATTCACCACCTCGTGCACGCACTGCGTGAGTTTCTCCAAATCAGTCACGGTACCTTTAACCACGCCATCCGTGCGGCGCTCACTGAAACTGAGCATGCGGGCCTTGCCGTCGATGATCTGGCCCAGGAGGCTGACGGTCTTATGGGTGCCGATATCGATGACGGCAATGAGGGATGGAAGGGGCTTGGGGGTCATCGGGAAGGGGCAGGAACGAGGCGGGGTTCGGGAACGGGCAGAGAGGATGTTCGGTTCTGAATGGAAAGCTTGAGAACATAGGCGGGGGCCGTGGCACCCGGACGGCGCAGCAGCTCCTCCACATTAATGCGGGAAAGCAGGGAGAGTTCGTTTTTCCAGTTAGCGGTGGAGAACACGATCTCAACTAAAGCGGGTCGATCCGTCGGCTGCGTGCCCTGCCGCACCGACACGCGCAGATTCGAGCCGGGAGCATCGGCCTGGGCGCCGAAACAATCGCGCAGAGAAACCGCTGACCACTGCTTATAGAGATTCGGGTAATTGGTGCTCACGGTCGACAAGAATGGGGCGGCGATTTCAATCCCCTCAATCGTCATCCGGTCATCGGTTCCAGTAGAATTGTAGTCCTTAATTTCAGGCAAATTACGGATCGCCTGCTCCGGATAACCCGTCCCTGCGAAGGTCTGCCCGTCCGAGGCGACCAAGCGCACGACAATCGTCACACCAGCGGCGGGCGTTGTCGCAATTTTAGCCACCGCCAGCCGCTCACGGAGGATAATGTCGAGCGACTGATCCCCCCGTCGCCGCACCTGGGCGTCCAGCACTTGGTTATCCATTTCCAAATCCTTCTTGATTAGGCGAACATCGCGCTCAAAGCCCAGTGCGCCATTAGCGATAACTTTCTGCACAAAGCCTTGGCTGAGAAAACCATCGGTCTTCAGACGAAGTACCCCGCTCGCGGGCGTGGTAGAGGCAGAATTACTAACAGCCAACCAGCAAAGCCCGGCGACGCCGACGAAGAAAAATACGGCGAGCACCTTGGGCAACTGCGAGCGCACGGCCCGCTTCCGCCCGATATTGCCTTCAGGCACCCGACTCACTTCCTGCGGCACGAGCGTCCGCCAATCACGGTTCTCATTACCGATGTAGACATCGCGTCGCTTGCGAAATAGTTGATCAAAGAATCCCATGGTCAGTAACGTTGAGTTTGACTGGCGCGCGCACGTGCCGGAGCGGACATGCGGCGAACCAGTGAAGTAAAATCAAGCCCAACACAGGAGGCACTCTTGGGCATCAAACTGGTTTCGGTCATTCCGGGCATCGTGTTGATCTCAAGGAAATAGAACTGCCCGTCAGGCTCAAGAAATACATCGGCCCGGGCAAAGTCCCGGCAGCCGCACGCCGCAAAGAGTCGCTCCGCGGCCGCCGCAATGGCGGCGGTGACCTCGGGGGCAAGGGGGGCTGGAAAGCGGTACTCCGACGAACCCTTGGTATACTTCGTCTTATAATCGTAAACGCCAGCTAACGGGATAATTTCAACAATCCCCATCGCCCGGCCATCCAGAATACCGACCGACATCTCGCGACCCGTCAAACGGCGCTCGGCCATCCAGTGACCAGAGGCAGGAATCTCAGCCAGAGACTGAGCGATGGCTGCCTCCCCTGCCAACATGAAGAGACCCACGCTGCTCCCTTGGTCGGAAGGCTTGATGACGATTTGGTCACCGAGGGCGGCAATTAGCTCCGCCGCGGCGGGCTTAGTGGCACCCGAAAAAGCAACCTCCGGGATGGCGGGTACCTGCGCCCCACGCATGGCACGCTTGGTGGCGACCTTGTCCATGCACAGTCGACTAGCCTCCGATGAGCATCCGGCGAAGACAATGCCGCGGGCTTCCATCTCAGCCTGGGCCCGACCGTCTTCACCCCAGCCCCCGTGCAGGACGGGCCAGACAAGGTGTTGAGCACCGTCAATCCACGCGGGTAAAGCATCCGTCTCCAGTTCGACGAGACGGGCATCCGGAAGTACCGAGGCCACAGCCTTCCCCGAACGAAGCGAGACCTCACGCTCCGAGGAGCACCCTCCGCACAGGATGATTATTTCAGGGGAAGAACTCATAGTAGCTCCTTCCACTCGTGCCCAAGGGCAATGATTTCAGGCTGCAGCTCAACGCCTTGACGGGCTTTCACCTCAGCCCGGACTTCCCGCATCAAAGCGATGAAGTCGGCGGAAGAAGCATCGCCACTATTCACCAAGAAATTAGCGTGCAAGTGAGAAACGGAAACCGGGCCCACCGCGCGCCCCTTCAGGCCGGAGAGGTCAATCAGTCGACCCGCCTTATCGCCGTCAGGATTTTTGAAGACACACCCCGCGCTCGACTCTCGAGGCTGAGACTCTCGACGCTGGCGGGCCATCTCATCCATACGGGCGCGGATGGCAGCAGGTTCATCCCGACCCGCAGAATGAAGGACAGCGGAAAGCACCACGGCCCCGTGTAACTGAGGGCAGTCACGGTAGAGGGCATCAAAACAATCACGGCGGGCCGCCCGGACCTGACCGTGAGGGGAAAGCCACTCAATCGATTCAACCACATCGAAGATCCAGCCACCCATCGCACCCGCATTCATGCGCAAAGAGCCGCCCAGCGTGCCCGGGATGCCCTCGAGAAATTCAAAGCCCTTCCAGCCTTCCCGGGCCGCGAAACCGCAGAGCTCTTTCAGGCGAGCGCCTCCGCCGACACGGAGGCGGCCTTCGCCAAGATCTTGGACGGAACCCCAGCGGGACGACTCAAGGTGTACGATGAGTCCGTCGTAACCTTCATCTGGAACGAATAAATTGGAGCCCCGCCCGATGACAAAATACCGGAGGTCAAGTTCGGCGGCCGCCCGTAATAAAGCGACAACGTCATCGACTGTCGCCGGCTCTGCATACCAACGGGCGGTACCACCGAGACCGAGGGTCGTCCGCCGCGCCAGGGGCTCATTCGCACGCAGCACACTCTCCGGTGAAAGGCGGCCGGCGACCAGATCGGGCAAATCCAAAGAGAGAATCTCGGCACCTTGCCGGCGCAAAAGCTTCGCATACGCTTCGGCGTCACGCTCGATATCGCCCGCTCCAACGAACGCCACTACGGTGTCACCGTCCGCCGTGAGTGGTGCCAGGAGAGACGGCAAAGCCAAGCGGTCCTCCACCAAGCGATGCGCGGAACCCGCAACCACGGATTCGGAACGCCCGCCTTCAACGACGGGTTCGCCCGCCGCATAGACGGGGAGTACAAAAGCTTGATCGGCGATCGCCAAGGCAGCCCGAAACTCAGCGGCATATTGGCGCGTCCGGGTATGTCGATGGGGCTGGAAAACGACGATTAATCGACCCGTGTGCGTCTCGCGGACCCACTGTAATAACGCGGCAATTTCGGTAGGATGATGCGCGTAGTCAGCCAGCACGCGTAGGCCCGTCCGCTCGAAAAGAACATCTTGGCGGCGACGGATTCCGCGCCACCGCGCCATCGGTTCTTCGGCTAGGCTGTTCGTGATGAAATGGGTCGCCGCCAAGGCTAGGGCCGCATTGGAACGATTAAAGGTGCCAGCGACCGGCAGATTGACTTGCCGTTCCGGGAAGCGCCCGCTCAGCCGCACCACGGATGACGAATGCCCGCCCTGAAGAAGATCGAGAGAATAGTCGCCCGCGGGGCCTACACGAATGACCGGCACCCCCAAGCCTTGAGTGAGTCGTTCGAGTCGTTCGTTCCCCACCGGAATAATCACCGCCGAGCGCGTGCGCTCAAAGAGGGCGCGGAAGACGCCTTCCAATGCCGCTTCATCGCGGTAATAATCGGGGTGATCCCAATCCAGATTTACTGCCACGGTGACATCGGGGGAGAACGCTCCGATCGTCCCATCGGATTCATCGACCTCCGCGACCACCCATGGGGAGGTCTGCGTCGCACGGGCTGGAGGGAAAGCGGGATCACGAAACAGCCCGCCCAGCACATAACCGAAATCGGCACCACTGCTCGTGAGCGCAGCGACGAGCATGCCGCAGGTGGTGGTCTTACCGTGGCTCCCGCAAACGGCGACAAAACGGCGATGGGCCACCCGTTCCGCCAGCAATTCGCCCCGACGGAGCACACGCACATCATGGGCCAAGGCCAAATCCAGAGCGGCATGCCCAGGCTTCACCGCACTCGAGCGACCAACGACTATCGGACGACGACCAGCGGCCCAAGGATCGCGCAGGAGCGGCACCTCGGCGGTCGCTAACTGTAGTTCCATCGGACTTCCGGTCGAATCATCCCAGCCCGAGACATCCCAGCCCTCGCCCTTAAGGTAAATCGCCAAAGGCCCGACGCCCATACCGCACGCTCCCAGTAACCACGCTGAATCCAAGGCGCTCATGCAGGTATGGGGCGGGATTTCCGACCAGCAAGTGAGACTGTTTCGATGGCAAGTTCTTCCCAGCGATTCGCCGCATCGGCCAAAGCCAGAGCATCCCGCATCGCGGAGAGTGCCCCGTTGTCTGAGATGCGGGCAAAGACCATCGCCGAGAGCTTTCCGAGATCACGTTCCGCCAAGAGGACCGCGCCGCCGGTCGCCGCACTTTGCAGGGCGTTGGCGGTCTGATGATCGTCCGCGGCGCGTGGATAGGGCACCAGCACTGCTGGCGTGCGACAAGTGGCCAATTCAGCGAGCGTACCCGCCCCCGCCCGAGTAACGGCCAAATCCGCAGCCGAATAAGCCGCCGCCATCTGGTGGCAAAATGGCATGAACTTCACGACGGACTGCGGGGTACGTAATTCTTCTTCACGACCACCGGGCCCAGTCAGACACAACACATGCACCGAGCGGGCGGTAAATTCCGCGACATGCTCCTCGACCCAGCGATTAAGAGAGGCCGCACCTTGGCTGCCACCCGTCACCAGTAAAAGGCGGCCCGCGGGCGGCAGGCCGAGCAAACGGCGGGCAGCGTCACGGGCTTGCGGACGAATCTCTGCACGCACCGGGTAGCCTGAATCATGCTGACGTTCGGCGACGACTCCGGCGAGACGTACGCCCGCGGGAAGATGCACGGAAGCGGCGAAACGCGCGATGAGACGCACCGCCTTGCCTGGATGACGGTTCGCTTCATGGACGAGCACCGGAACTCCCGTAAGCCAACATGCTAAAGCCGGCCCGAGGCTCATGAAGCCACCAAAACAAACCAAGGCATCCGGACGAAATTGCCGTTGCTGACGCCAAGCTGACCAGACCGCTCCGATCAACGCCGGGAAAAAAAGTATTTTGGCGATAAGGCCCGGACCAAACCCGCGACCTTTGCCGGAAACGAACCTCAAGCGTGGGTAGTTAGAAGTCATCCGGGCGTCGACCGCTTTGCTACTGACGACCAGCTGACATTCATGCCCTTCCTCGGTGAGCCGCTGAGCGAGGGCGATACCTGGGGCCAGATGGCCGCCTGTCCCGCCGCACGCAAGCAGCATACGGCTCATACGCGAGCCTCCTTGGGCGTAAACGCCGGAGTAGCGGAATCGCGAATGCAGTTGAGTACCAAACCCACCATGCACGACATGATGACGAGATTGGTCCCGCCGTAGCTAATGAACGGCAGCGAGATACCCTTCGTCGGCAGGCATCCCGTGACGACTCCCATATTAATGAGTGCCTGGAGGACCAAGAAAAGCGTCGCCCCAAGGCAGACGTTGAATCGATAGAGATCTGATGCGTGCCGCATCGCCCGGTAAGCCAAAATGAAAATCGTGAAATACGTGAACGCCACGATGCTCGTCGCGACGAGCCCGTATTCCTCGCCAATGACCGAGAAAACAAAGTCGGTATGAGCTTCGGGCAAGTAGGCCCGACCCTGGATGCCGTTCGCGGCGCCCTTCCCTGTCAAACCCCCCACGCCGAACGCCACCATGCCTTCAAACAACTGATAGGCCTCATCCCCGCGTTTCTCCCATGGCTCGAGAAAAGAAGTGAACCGACGCATGCGATTCGGCCAATGCAGAATGAGCACTGTGAGCGCGGTAGCCCCGAAAATAAACGTCGGGATTACGTACGCCCAGCGGACGCCCGAAATAAGCATCATCACGCCACCGACGGCCACACAAAGCAGGATGGTACCGAGATCAGGGCCCAAGGCGATGAAACCCGCGATGAGGAGAATAATGCCTAACGGCTTCAAGAAACCCTCGCGACAATCCAGCCACCCTGCCGTCGTCATCACATAAGGATGACGATCACTTAAGCGCCAGATGCGAAACTTCGTCTTTAACGTATGCCGCTGCATGCGCGCCAGCACATCGGAAAGAACTAGGACGATGGCCAGTTTGCCCAAATCAGAAGCTTGCAGGCGGAAAAAACCGAAATCAATCCACCGCCAAGACCCGTTGACCGAAACGCCGATACCCGGCACGCGCGCGAGCGCCATCACCACGCAAGCAACGCCGAGAATCCACCAGCGACGTTCCCGCACCCGATCCAGGTTTAAGCGAAAGAAGAAAAACCCGGCGGCAATCGCGATAGGGACATAAAACAACTGGCGATCGAACGCCGCCGTGCGATTGCTCGAGGACAGGGAAATCCCCGCGCTATACTGGACCACCAAGCCAAACAACGCCAAGGCCAAGGCCAGCACGATAATCCCCAGCGAATACCCACCCAGGGCCCCGGGATTCTCATGTTTGACCTTGATGACCATGACGTAGCGCGGACCGACAGATTACTTCGTGGCCGGAACGGCTTCGGCCGGCTTCGCTTCCGCCGCCGCCGCAGGTGTACCCGAAGTGAGAAGCTTTAAGGGGGTGAACGTCGGTGCCGGTTCGGCCGGGGCTGCCTTGGTCGCCGGGGTCGTGCCGGCCTTCGGGGCCGTCTTCGCGGCAGCTTTAGGCGCACCCGCCTTAGGAATCACGAGCACGTCACCTGGCTTGATAATGGCGTTAATCGTCAAGTGATTGGCGGTGGCCAACGACTGGCGGGTAACCTTCTCGCGTAAGGCAATACCTGCAAGGGAGTCGCCCTTGACGGCGGTATACTTGCCCCCCGGGCCAACAGGGGCCACGGCGGTGAGCTTGGTGGGGGCCGGCAGGGGAAGCAGCGCAGGATTATTAACGGGGGCAAGGGCGGCGGTTGCCGGCGGAGTCGTGGGACGCGCACCCGCCGAGAAAACGGCAGGGTTAATCGGCTCTTCAAAGCCGCTGGTACTGCGGCAGCCGTTGACGCCGACGAGGACGGCGATGACGCAGAGGTGCACGAGCACGACGGCGGTGACTGTAATAATAGGGCGCATGTTAGTATGTATTGGTGGGTTTAGCTGGGTGGGTGGGTTGATGAAAATTAGGTGCGGTTCGCCAGCGACGTGGCGGCCCGCTCAAAGACCATGCCGCGCTCGGCATAGCCGCGGAATTGATCGAAGCTGGAAAATCCGGGACTGAGCAGAATGGCTAAAGGGCCATGGGCATCCTTCGCGGCCGCGACGACGGCGTCCTGCAGCGTTGGGAAACATCGACTAGGTTTACCGAGTTCTTCAAAGTGGCGGTGTAACTCAGGCGCAGTCTCTCCAATCAGGTAAGCGGTGTCGATGAGCGGGGCGATGCGGCGGGCGAAACGCCCAAGGTCGCCCCCCTTCCACTTGCCGCCCCCGATCCAACGGACCGGGATGCTGAATTGGGAAAGTGCCGCCTGCACGGCGTGGAAGTTGGTCCCCTTGGAGTCGTTCCAAAATTCGATTCCCTTATTTTCCGCGACCTTCCGTAGGCGGTGCGGCGGGAGGCGGAACAATCGGGCGGCTTCCTCGAGATGGCGCATCGCGATGCCGCGCGCCTGCCAATACTTGACAAGAATCGCCCAGTTCTCGCGCTGCGGCCACGAATCAAACATCGAGCCGGCCGGGACGGTTTCCGCCACATCGGCACGCGTTGCAATCAACGCCTCCGCGGGGAGCTCGATCCCAAACTGACGAGCTGCCTCCACGACGGACTCCCCGACCACCAAGATGCCACCGGGCATCATCCGCTCAATCAGTTTGAATTTGGCGCGGAAGTAACTTTCGAGATCGCCGTGGCGATCAAGATGATCCTCATCGAAGTTAGTCCACAACACCGCCTCGGGGGTGAAGTGACGCAGATCCTCGGACTGGAAAGAACTGACTTCGACCACAGCGACGAAGGAACCATTGGAAACCGTGCGTTCCAATGATGTCAGCGGCAGGCCGACATTGCCGCAGGCGATGGCATCGAGACCGGCGCGCTTGAAGGCGAAAGAGAGAAATTCTGTGATGGTCGTTTTACCGTTCGTACCCGTGATGGCGATAGCGGGTCCCGTCCAAAGGAGCGCTCCAAAATCAAGTTCAGCGAGGCACTGCATCCCGGTGCGGCGGGCGGCGATGATCCATGGGTGCGACTGAGGGAAGCCCGGGCTGTACACCAGTAAGTCATGCCGGGCGGCTTCCTCGGGACCGAACTGACGATTCTCGCCATGCTCGTCATAGATGACCGAAGCAAAGCCGGCACCCGCGAGCGATTCCGCGACCGAGCGACCGCTGACCCCTTCACCGAAAATGGCAGCAGGGCGCGTGAGGCGTCGGCGAAGGGATTCGGGGAACTCGCTCATCGTAACTTCAGGGAGAGCAGGCCGAGCAGCCCGCAGAGGAAAGAGAGAATCCAGAAACGCGCCACGACCTTGGTCGCAGGCCAGCCTAACTTCTGGAAGTGGTGATGAATGGGCGTCATCAGGAAGAGCCGCTTGCCGCCCGTGCGCTTGAAGTACGCCACCTGCAGCATCACGGAGAGGGCCTCAAAGACAAAGACGCCGCCGACAATCGCGAGCAGGAACGGCTGGTGCATCAGGCACGCCACCGCCCCGAGACCGCCGCCAATACCGAGCGCACCCACATCGCCCATATAGATTTCGGCGGGTGCTGCATTGTGCCACAGGAAAACGAGGCTACCGCCGACCAAGGCTGAGCAGAAGACCGCGAGCTCGCCC
>CAIKRN010000069.1 GCA_903829855.1 uncultured Opitutia bacterium | reverse complement strand
GTGTCCGCGGCTGACCTAAAGACCAGGTTCACGATTCCGAAAGAAGCGAACGCCGATGTCACCCTCCGTCGCCTCCAGCATTTCAAACTTACTCCAGGCGCATCTTTCAAGTGGACGTTTGGCGCCGCCAAGGGCGAAGGGAAGGCCGATCCGCAGGGCCTCATCACCATTCCCGGCCTGACGCTCACCAAGGACCCCGTCGTCCTCGGTCTTAGTAAGTAAGAGGTAGGCAGCCCCGCGTGTATCGAGGTAGGGGCAGCACCGCGTGCTGCCCTAGGGTCTCTCCTGCTTCGCGCTTCCCAAACTTCGCCTCACTTTGTCTCGATGGATTTCCGAATCCGCGAATACCTTCCACACCAACGACCGCATTGGGTACATGAACGCGACCCGCTATTCATTACCTTATGTCATCAACAAAGGAAAATTCAGCACTTCGATAATCCGTCCGCCTGGAGTATTATCCTAGGCGCGACCAAGCATCTGGCATCCCGCGGCAAATGGACGCCCCTCATGATGCTGGCGATGCCGGATCACGTGCATGGCATCGTGCTGATTCCCCATGCACACCAGATCCAAAAAACTATCGGGTCGTTTAAGCGGGATATAGGACACGGGCTACCCACCGCCTGGCAACGCGATGCCTTCGACCATCGGATCAGGAGCTATGCGCATTACCTTGAAATCAGGGACTATATCCGAGCCAATCCCGTACGAGCTGAATTAGTCCGGAAATTCGAAGATTGGCCCTATGCGGCCGAGTGGTCGATGCGACAAGAGGCATGCTAGGGCAGCACGCGGTGCTGCCCCTACCTGATAGTGGTGCTGTCCCTACCTCGATACCTCAGGCCAAGCCGTTCTCGCGCAGCCAATCGGCGAGTTGCTTGAACGCTTTGGCCCGATGGCTGATGGCGTCTTTCTTGGCCGCGCTCAGTTCACCGAAGGTCCGCGTCTCATTGGCAGGCACGAAGAGGGAGTCATAACCAAAGCCTTCGGTGCCGACTTCAGCTTCAAGGATTTTGCCCCAGCACTGACCAACGAATTTGCCGGTTTCCTGGTGGGGTCCGAGGAGGATGAGGTGGCATTCGAAACGCGCCCCGCGCTTATGGAGCGGCGCCTTCTTCATTGCTTCCAGGAGCTTCGCACGGTTCTGCGCATCCGTCGCACCGACGCCGGCATAGACGGCGGAGTCGACGCCTGGGCCGCCTTGCAAGGCATCGCAACACAGGCCGCTATCGTCCGCGAGGACCCAAGCTTTCTGCGGGGTGATCTCGCGGAGAGCGTTAGCCTTCAGGCGGCAGTTGCCGTTAAAGGTGCCGGTGATTTCTTCGACATACGGCATGCCTCCGAGGTCCTTGGCTGAGCGGACTTTGACGTCGAGGCGCGCCCGGGCGAACATGCGGCCGAATTCCTCGGCCTTGTGTGCATTGCCCGTCGCCAGAAAGATTTCCATGGCGGGAATGTGAGCAGGAGAGGGAAATAAAGCAAGGGGTAGGGGCGGGGTAGGGGCAGCACCGCGTGCTGCCCTAGGTACAAACTCGCGAGTATTGAGGTTGGAGTATCGAGTAGAGGGAGAGGCAGTCGCTTCGGGTGGCGGGTGGGGTAGGGCAAACGACATCCATTGCCTCGAGGTAGGGACGGCTCTCCGAGCCGTCCGTTCGCCGAGCAAATCCCGAAGCACGTCGGCTCAACGGCGGGCTAGGGACAGCCCGCCCACCCTCGATGCAGCTAGGGCAGCACGCGGTGCTGCCCCTACCTCACTACCCCTACCCCTATCCCTACCCCTTCTCTATTGTTTCCGCCCCCTTCCTCCGCCAAGTTATCCCAAGTGTTCGGCCTAACCGCCAACCGCTACCCGCCGTCTCCCAACCGCTTCTCCCCCCTTGTCCCTCCGCTGCCTCATCACCGCAGGCCCGACCCGCGAGTTCCTCGATCCGGTGCGCTTCATCAGCAATCCTTCGACGGGTAAGATGGGCTTTGCCTTGGCGTCCGCCGCCAAGGAGGCCGGCTGGTCGGTCGATCTTGTCGCCGGGCCGGTGTCCTTGCCTGAACCTGCTGGCGTGATGGTTTACCCCGTCGTCTCCGCCGCCGAGATGCTGCGCCAGACGGATGCATTGTTTGAGCCGTGCGACGTGCTCATTATGACGGCCGCCGTCAGTGATTGGCGCCCGAAGGTGACCCATGAGCAAAAGTTGAAGAAGAACGGCGAAGGGCTCACCGTCGAGATGGAGCCGGTCCCAGATATTTTAACCACGCTCGCGGAGAATCGCCGCACCGACCAATTCATCGTGGCGTTCGCCGCCGAGACGGAAAACGTCGAAGCCAATGCGCTCGATAAATTGGAGCGCAAAGGCGCGGACCTCATCGCGGCCAATTCCGTTGCGGGTCCCGAAGGCGCCTTCGGCTCCGACGAGAATAAGATCATCCTGCTGGGCCGAAATGGCTTCCGCGAAGTCCTCGGCCCCGGGCCGAAGTCCGCCGTCGCCCGCCAGCTCGTCGAACATATCGCCCGCCAAATCAAGGCGCGCACGGTCTAAGATGGCTCGCCGTCGCTTCAGCCCGCTCGATCGCATCCTGGGCCGCATCGATGACCTCGATGCGCAGAACCTAGCCATCCTTGCCCGCCGGCTCGAACGCGAGCGCGACCTCATGGAGACGGTCCTCGACACGCTCCGCGAGGGCGTGCTGGTGCTCTCGCATGACAGCTCCATCGAGTATGCCAATGCCGCGGCGATCCGCCTGCTCGGCGTGAGCGCGGAGGACGTCAATGGCACCGAGCTTCGCCGGCTTTCCCCTGATATCGCCCAGGCGCTAGAGTTGCCGGAGACCGTCGGAGCGCTCACCCGTGAATTGGAAGTCCGTTATCCGGAGTCTCGCCTGCTGAGCCTGCACCTTACCCGCGTTGGCGATAGTCAAGGTGCCGAGCGCAGTCGCCGCGTGGCCGTCTTGAGCGACGTCACCAAGGATCGCGTGCAGACTGAGGACCGCGTCGAAAGCGAACGCATCGATTCGATTGTCTCGCTCGCCGCTGGGGTCGCCCATGAGGTCGGCAATCCTCTCAACGCCATTGGCATTCATCTGCAATTGCTGCAGCGCGAGGCCGCCAAGCTCGGCGATTCGCCCGCCGCGACCAAAGTTCGCAAAGCCGCCGAAGTCTGCCAGAGCGAGATCACTCGGCTGGACGGTATCGTGCGCGACTTCCTGGGTGCCGTCCGCCAGACCCCGCCGAATCTCGCCGACACGGACCTCGTCGCGGTAATCGCTGAAGCCACGACTTTGTTGCGCGACCAGATGGAGCAACTCGGCGTGCGAGTCTCGCTCGATGTGCCGAGCGAGGTGCCGCCGATCCTTGGCGATCGCAATCAGATCAAGCAGGCGCTCTTCAATGTCATGAAGAACGCCCTTGAGGCCATGGATCGTGGCGGCGACATCCACGTGAAGCTTTCATCGGACGACGAATCGGTCATCCTTTCGATCCGAGATACCGGCGTGGGCATTCCTGCGGAGAAGCTGACCCGGGTCTTTGACGCCTATTACACCACCAAGGATTCCGGCGGAGGCATCGGTATGCTCATCCTCCTGCGCATTATGCGGGCCCACGGCGGGACGGTCGATATCCAGAGCACCCCCGACATTGGCACCACGGTTATCCTGCGTTTTCCACTCAAACACCGTCGGGTCCGCACCATTGATGCTCCCAAGTCTTGAAACCGAACTGATTTTCCGCTGTCCTATCCCCGCACCTCTCATGAAACGCCTCGCCCTCTGCCTCCTCCTGGCTCTCCCCGCCTTCGTCCTCGCTCAGGACAAAGAACTCCCGCTCGTGCTGCCGAAGTCCATTGCGCTCGGCACGCCGCGCCCGATGAAGATCAATAATCTCGAGCCCGTCTCCAAGACCCCCCGCGTGCTCCCCAAGGTGCCCGCTGGTGCTGTCAATCTCGCCAAGGGTTGCAATGTCACCTCGAGCGCCAAGGAAGCCGCCGCCGGTGACTTCTCCTACCTGACCGATGGGGATAAGGGTGGCGAAGAAGGTTTTGAAGTGGAACTCCCTCGTGGCCACCACTGGGTACAAATCGACTTGGCTAAGCAGGCCGAAATTAGCGCCATCGCCCTTTGGCATTTCCACCGCGAGCGCCGGGTCTACTTTGACGTGGTCGTGCAAATCTCCAATGACCCCGCGTTTAAGAAGGACGTCACCACGGTTTACAATAATGACTCCGAGGATGAGCTCGGGCTCGGCAAGGGTAAGGATTATTGCTATTATGAGTCCAACGAAGGCCGCGTGATTCCGGTCGCTGCTGTCAAGGGCCGCTACGTCCGCTTCCATTCCAAGGGCAACTCTGCTGGGCCTTCCAACGACTATATCGAAGCCGAAGTCTGGGGCGTGCCTGCTAAGTAAAGCCCGACAAGGCTTGAATCGGGCGGGCTTGCCCGCACCGTAAAGGTGTGAAGGTTATCCGAGCCAAGTCCGCGGGGTTCTGCTGGGGCGTCGAGCGCGCGATTGATATCGCCCGCGAGTATGCCCAGAAGGGGCGCCATCCGGTCTATACCGATGGCCCGCTCATCCATAACCGTCAGATGATGGAGGTCCTCACCGGCGAGGGCATCCGCGAGGTCGGGGATTACCGTAGTGAGGCCAAGTTAGAGGTCTCTAAATCGACAGATGCCGGTGCGGTCATAGTCGTGCGTGCCCACGGCATCTCGCCCGAACGCCGCGAATACCTGAAGTCGCTCGGCATGGAATTCCGCGACGCCACCTGTCCGGATGTCGGCATCATCGCTGGTAAGGTGCGCATGCATGCGCGCAAAGGCTACGCCACCGTCATCTTCGGTGACCCCAAGCATCCGGAGGTCATTGGCCTGCTCGGTTACGCGGAGGGCAAGGGGCATGTCATCACCTCGTCGGCCGAGATTGATGCACTGCCGGAGCTCGGCCCGCAGGTCTGCATGGTGTCGCAGTCGACGATGTTCACCGATGAGTTCGAGCAACTCGCCGCCCGCTTGAAGGCGCGCTTCGCTTCAGCCCTCGTTTTCGACACCATTTGTGGCGCCACCAAGGATCGCCAGGCGGATATCCGTGAGCTGCAGTCGCAAGGGTGTCAGGCCATCGTTGTCATCGGTGGCCGCCATTCCGCGAACACCGTCAAGCTCGCGAAGCTCGTGGAAATTCACGGTTTGCCCTGTTTCCACGTCGAGACCGCGGCGGAACTAGATTTCTCGGCCCTCGCCCGTTTTGGCACCGTCGGCGTGACTGCCGGCGCCTCGACGCCCGCGTTCCTGATCGACGAAGTCTGCGCCCGACTCGAAAAGACGGCCTAATTGCCGGGCAGGGCGGGGTGGGCGTGTGCGCCGGAGTCGATTATATTAAAATAACAAAATAAAATTACCCCTTGCACGGCGGGGCGAAACGGGCAGGTTTTTAGGCAACATGTCCTCCACTATCATCATTCTCGTCATCGCCATTGTGATTATTGGCGTGGCCGCCGCCGTGGGCTTCTGGGGGGTCGGGATGTATAACGTCCTCGTCCAGCTGCGGAATGGTTTTAAAAACGCCTTCGCGCAGGTGGATGTGCAGCTCAAGCGTCGTTACGACCTGATCCCGAATCTCGTCGCCACCGCCAAGGGTTACATGGCCCACGAAAGTGGCACACTCACTGCCGTGGTCGAAGCCCGCGCCAAGGCCACCCAGGCGAACGTGCGTTTTGCCGGCAACCCCGGCGACCCTGCCGCGATGCGCGACCTCAGTCAGGCCGAATCCGG
>CAIKRN010000068.1 GCA_903829855.1 uncultured Opitutia bacterium | reverse complement strand
GGCAAGGAGTTCGGGGCGAAAGGCTCCCAGATATCCAGCGATGCCGCACATGGTTTAGGAACGTTGGGCGTCCTCCTCGTAAATTTTCAAAGTCGCCCGGGCGATGGTCTCCCAATCGTGCACCTTTCTTACGTAAGCCTGACCAGACTGGCCCTGAGCGCGAGCGCGAGCGCGATCAAGCACCAGCGGCGCAAGTGCCGTCGCCAGCGCTTCTGGCCCCTGTTCGCATTGCACCAACGCCCCAGCCGAGGCCGCCTGTGTCATGTAGCAACCGCGGGTGGCGACGACCGGCAAGCCCGCATCCATCGCTTCCAGGATGGCTAGGGCCATACCTTCCGAATCGGAAGCGTGCACGAAGACGTCCGCAGCCGCATAGGCCTCCGCCTTCGCCTGCTCATCGAGAAAGCCCAGCCAGTGCACGCGGGCCGCATGGCCACAGGCTTTCACGCATGCAAAAAGTTTGGCCGCGTAGCCGAACTCCACATTGGGGCTCCCGGCAATCAGGAGGTGTGGCGAGCTGGCGCCGAGCAGGCTTAAGGCAAGGATGACATCCTCCAGCCGCTTCTTTGTCGTGATGCGACCCACGAAAAGGATCACCGGCGTATCGGCCGAGATTCCGTGTTTTTCCCGCAAGGCCTGCCCGCATTCCGGACGACCGACCTTCACCGGCCTAATGCCGTTGGGCACGACATACACGGGGGTCTTCAAGCCCAAGGTCGTCAACTGATTGCGCTCCAGAGGCGTCAAGGCGAAGACCCCGCGGGCCCGATTCAGATTCGGCAGACTGAACTGTCGGATATAAAATCGCTTCTTCAGGGCTTGGAAATTATTCCCACTGAAAAGCGTCGGGTCTAGCGCGCCATGGGGGTGATAGTAAGCCTTCAGCCCAGCGGCCTGCGCCGCCCGCCCGACTTGAAGATTGAGTGGATTAAAACTATTATGGGCATGCACCACGGCACCCGGAGGCAAACGGCGCAGGGCTCGTCCGAGGCGAAATGAGCGAGCGAGCCCTAGGAGCGGATTGGGATAAAAATACCTAAGGGGGAGGCCGTCGAAGTTTTCGGTCGAACCAGCGCGAATGGCGTCGGGCGCCCAGACTTCGACATCCGCACCTAAACGGCACTGCGCCGCGGCGAGCTCGAAGACCATTTTTTGCACGCCGCCGGCGTAAGCACCGGGGACGCACTCATAGACAACATGCCGAACTGGCATCATCGGCTTAGGGGAGGACGGCAATCATGCCGTCCTCGGGTGCACGTGGGTCGGCGGGAGGAAGATCCAGCACCCGCGGGGCTACCCCTGGGAAGAGGTGCAGCGCCCAGGCGACGGCCATCGGAATATTGTGCACGATCGTGAAAACGAAGAGCGAAAGCATGCCATCTCGATAGGTCTGGATGAGGGCCATAAAGAAGACCGTATATAAATAACGATCCAGGCGGCGCATGGGTCCGGAAGTCGCGCGGAGACACCAATTGGACAATAAAAACCCGAGCATTCCTGGCACCAGCAAGAATCCAAAATAGCCGAAGTTAAGATAGGCCTCGCCGAGGTAGGTGAGGATGCGCCCCTCGAGATTATATTGCCGACGACTCGTCGAGATCTCGTTCATGTGGTCAGCGAGGCCGGGCTTATCGGCCCACATCGAGCGCGGAATCGGCAGGGTCACGATTGCCAGATAAGTCGAGCCGTAGAACTTTTTCCCAGATTCATCAACGAGGGTTAATGATCCGGCGAACTGGTCGAAGAATTCCTCTCCAGCGGAAACGTCGTCAAAGGTCTTTTTGTCTGTGAACGAGAGCGCCAACTGGTACAACGCTTCGCCGGTATCACCATTCTGATAGGCCTGCCCAATATACTTTAGGCGAGGAAAGACCAGAGCGAGGGCCAGCCCGCCGACGATAATCAAAGGAGTCGGCCAGGAGCGGCGGCGGGATTGCAGATAATAAGCGGCGAAAAAGATCAGCGGCAGCAATACCATGAAACGGTGATAGCCCTGTAAGGCCACGAGGGCGATGTACAGAATACCAATCATCACGGAATACCATCGGAAGCCATAGGCATAGACCAACATACCAACGCACCCAATCGGCCACATCGCCATTGATTGGAAGTACCCGCTGTCCGCCACCGCGTCGCTCAGGCTCACCCCAGCCTTCGCGGCGTAAAGCGCCCAGAGTCCGGCCGGCATGGCGACCCAACACACGAGGCTGATGATTTGGGGCGACAACGTGCGGCGCACAATCGGCTGCTGGCTCGCCCGCTGGAACTTAGCATGGGCCAGCAGGGCGGCAGAGCAGAAGACCAATAACCCGATGTCCGCACAGACCAACGCGCGCTCATACTCGGCGGCACTAATGACATCCGCATTCGGATTATTCGCATACATCGGAGCGGCCCCAAGGTAAGCCAGATTCACCGCCCGCCAGCTGAAGCTATAGAGATGGAAAAGCAGGTAGACGGTGGCCGGATGCCAGAAGCTCAGGCGCGAGACCAACGCCAGCGCCAGCCCGACCACAAGGCAGATGTCGACGATCAGATAGGGTGTGAGTGAGTTCATGGGCGCGGGAGGTCTCGCAGTTTCTTGAGCCGGTCACCACTCACCGACGTAACGAACGTAACCCGCGTCGGCACTTTATAAGCGGCCAGTTGCTCCCGGCATTTGATCCGAATCGCCGCCCGCAGTGCCTCCGGCTCGGCGCCAGCGACAGGCACGATATCAATCGCGACCGTCTGTCCGGTCAGGGCGTGTGGCTCACCGCGGGCTCGGCAATCTAACACCCCTGGCACTGCCAACACAATCGCTTCGACTTCGGCGGGCATAAGTTTCTCGCCGCCCACATTGATCATCTCGCCGAATCTGCCGACCACTCGCAGCGTTCCATTCGGACCAGCCTCAACCTTATCC
>CAIKRN010000067.1 GCA_903829855.1 uncultured Opitutia bacterium | reverse complement strand
CGAGCCGAGGTTGATGATCGAGCCCTTGCCGGCCTTGACCATCGCTTCGCCGAACACCTGGCAGCCGAAGACGACGCCTTTGATATTTACGGTGAGAATCTTATCAAGCTGAGCTTCGTCGATTTCGAAGAAGGGCGTGGGCGAGTTCACGCCGGCACCATTGACGAGGACGTCGACCTTGCCGTGCTGGGCGAGGATTTCGTCGCGCAACTTGATGAGGTCGGCCTTGACGGTAGCTTCGCATGAGCGGAATTCACCAGAGCCGCCAGCGGCCTTGATCTTGGCGAGCCGGGCATCGGCCTTGGCGGGGTCGCGGCCGACGAGGATGACGTGAGCTCCAGCGGAGGCGAAGCCTTCGGCCATGGCGCCGCAGAGTTCACCGGTGCCGCCGATGACGACGGCCGTGCGGCCTTGGAGGGAGAAGAGATCGAGAGAGGACATGGGACTAGAGTAAGGAGTAAGGAGTAAGGAGTATAGGGGGAGGGTGGGCGCTTAGCGGACGACGCGGGCGCCGCCGCCGGAGAGCTGTTTCTCGACTTCCTTGCGGGTGACCATCGATGTGTCGCCGGGGGTCGTGGACGCCAGTGCGCCATGAGCGGCACCGTAGTTCACGGCCTTTTGGGCGTCGTTGTGCTCGAGGAAGCCGAAGACCAGGCCCGAGGCGAAGCTGTCGCCACCGCCGACGCGATCGAGGATCTCGAGCTCAGGGAACTGGATGCTGTCGTAGAACTTGCCATCGTGCCAGCAGATGGCGCTCCAGTCGTTCTTCGTGGCGGTGATCACGCGGCGCAGCGTGGTGGCGGCGACCTTGAAGTTCGGGAACTGCTTCACGGCTTCTCCAATCATATCTTTGAAAGCTTGGGTCTCAATATGTGAGAGGCTGTGGTCGGCACCCTTGACCTCGAAGCCAAGGGAGGCGGTGAAGTCTTCTTCGTTGCCGATCATCACGTCGACATACTTGGCAATTTCGCGATTCACTTCTTGGGCTTTCTTAAGTCCGCCGATGGTCTTCCAGAGGGACGGGCGATAGTTCAGGTCGTAGGAGACGATGGTGCCGTGTTTCTTGGCGGCCTTGACCGCTTCGATGGTGGCCTGCGCGGTAGTTTCAGAAAGAGCCGCGAAGATGCCTCCGGTGTGGAGCCAGCGGACGCCGAGTTTACCGAAGAGGTATTCCCAGTCGAAGTCGCCGGGCTTGATCTGCGAGGCAGCGGTGTTGCCGCGGTCCGGGACGCCGACGGCGCCGCGGATACCGAAGCCACGCTCGGTGAAGTTGAGGCCGTTGCGGACCGTGCGGCCGATGCCGTCGTCCTCGCGCCACTTGATGAAGTCGGTGTTCACGCCGCCCTGCATCACGAAGTCTTCGAGCAGGCGGCCGACCTCGTTGTCGACGAACGCCGTGCACACGGAAGTGCGCAGGTTGAAGCACTTGCGGAGGCCGCGAGCGACGTTGTATTCGCCGCCGCCTTCCCAGGCCTGGAACTGACGCGCGGTGCGCACGCGGCCTTCGCCTGGGTCGAGCCGGAGCATGATTTCACCGAGGGATACTTGGTCGAAGGTGCATTCCTTCGCCGACTTGATCTGAAGAGCCATGGTTGTGAGGAGGGTTGGGTTTTAAGGTGAGGGTGCTTAGGCCGTGGGCAGGGTGGCGAGGTCGAACGGCTGATGGCCAATGTGTTCAGCGACTTTATTGAACTCTTCGATTTCAGCCTTAGAGAACAGCAGGCCACCAGCCTTTTCACTGCGCGCAGCGGCCGCTGCTTCCAGTTGGCCCGGGAGCATGCACTTCTCGTTGCCATGGCCGAGTACGTCGGCGAGGACCGCCTTCACGTTGTCGGACTGGCTTCGACCCTGGGCGAAGACGCCGGAACTGATGGCGTCCGGGTGGATGACTTGGAAGAAGAACGCACAAGCCTGTTTCTCGCCAGGGACGTGCGTGCGGCTGCGGATAGTCGGCAGGGAGCCGCCGATGAAGCCGGCGACAATCTCGTTGATGAGCGAAAGTCCGTAGCCTTTATGGGCGCCGAAGGGGATGAGCGACACAGCTTGATTAGGGTCGAGGGTGACCTTGCCGTCTTTGTCCACGGCGGCGTCGGGTGGGAGCATCTTGCCTTCGCGCTTGAGCACCTGGACGCGGCCCATGGCGATGACGGAGGTGGCCCAGTCGATCACAATCGGGAAGCCGACGGCATCCGTCGTAGGGAAGCCCCAGGAGTGCGGATTGGTACCGAGGGTGGGGTGCTTGCCTTGGAAGGGGACGACTTCGGCGAGCGTCGCGGTGCAATTCGTATAAGCGATATAGCCACGTTTAGCGGCATCCATGACGTAGCCACCGCCCCAGAGGTAGTGGAAGGCGTTGTCGACGGAAACCGTACCCACGCCGTATTTATCGGCGAGTTCGATGCAGCGATTGATAGCATCGACGGCCACAGCCTGGCCGAGTTTCTGGTGGGCATCCCAGACTTCGGCGGCTTCAAAGCGAGAGGCCTTCTTGGTGACGGTCGCATTGGGCGTGCAACCTGGCACTTTGGCGCCAGAGCCGAAAAGTTCGTCGAGGTGGAGTGCCTTGAGGGCGTTGTGGGTGCGAATGCCGTGGTAAGTGGCCATGCTGGCCATCTGGGCGGCCTGGGCTGATTCCTTAGCACCGAAGCCACGCTTAATGTAGGCTGCGGTGACGAGTGCCTCGTGGGCTTCGCGGGGGACGACGTAAAAAACTTCGCTCATGGGTAAGGTTTCGGGTGGGAGGTTAGACGACTTTCTGCACCGGGACTTCGGGATTAATCTGCGCGAGGGGCTTTTCGCCATGCATGGCGCGAATGAGATTTGTGACGGCGGCGACGGCCTGGCGCTGGACGCTTTCGGCGGTGCGCGATCCGATGTGCGGCGTGACGATGCAGTTCGGAAGCTTCGTGAGCGGGTGGTCGGCGCGGGGTGGCTCTTCGTCAAGCACGTCGGTGCCGTAGCCGCCGACTTGGCCGGACTTCAGTGCGGCGGCGATGTCGTCGGTGTGGACGATTTCACCGCGGGCGCAGTTGAGAATGAGCACGCCCTTCTTCATCTTGGCGATGTTCTCGGCACGGATCAGGTCGCGGGTCTCCGGGGTCAGGTTGGTGTGGAGCGAGAGGTAGTCGGAGGCCGCGAAGACTTCGTCCATCGTGGTAGCACGCTTCACGTCATATTGCGCGGCGAACTTATCGTCCCAATAGAGGTCGAAGCCGATTACCTTCATGCCGAAGGCGCGGGCGCGGATGGCGACTTCCTTACCAATGCGGCCCATACCGATGATACCGATCGTCTTGTCGAGTAGCTCGTGGCCCGTCTTACGCTTCCAGCCGCCGGAGCGGGTGGAGTCCGTGTGGAAATAGAAGTTCTTCTCCATGGCCAGCAGGAGGAGGAAAGTATGCTCCGCTACCGTGGTGTGGTTGACGCCGGGGGTGAAGAGCAGGGGGATGCCTTTGGCTGTGAGGGTCTTCACATCGATCTTATCGACGCCAATACCATACTTCGAGACGACCTTCAGGCGCGGCAGGGCCTTCTCGATGACCGCAGCGGTGATCATGTCGTCGCCGCAGATGTAGCCGTCGAATTGCCCCATCAGCGCCAAGGTGTCCGCTTCATTGAGCGGCCCCCGGGCGGTGACGACTTCCCAGCCTGTTTCGGCGAGCAACTTGTGGTGTTCTCCGGGTGTGTCCTGAAAGGAGGTGGTCGTGAGAAGAATACGCGGCTTCATTATGGATATAATCTCGTCCATTAGTGGCTTTCAGGGGCGGTTTCGTCAACAGGACTTCTGGGGTCGACATAGTCAAAAGGGAGCGTTTGTTAGCAAACACCCCGAAATTATGTCGACCTCTGCCTCAAACACTGGTGCCCCTTCGCATCGATGGGTCATTCTGGCCCTGCTGTTCTTCGCAACGACGATCAACTATATCGACCGGCAGATTCTGGCACTACTCAAGCCGATGCTCGACTCGGAGCTTGGTTGGACGAACGAGCAGTACGGCTATGTGAACTCGGCTTTCCAGGCGGCCTATGCTTTTGGTCTGGTTGGCTTTGGCTGGTTCATCGATCGGTTTGGCGTGAAAATTGGTTACGCGGCTTCAATTTTAGCTTGGTCGGCCGCTGCATCTGCCCACGCCTTGGTTGGTTCGGTGGCGGGTTTTCGATGGGCACGTGTAGCGCTTGGTGTCGGCGAGGGAGGTAATTTCCCCGCGGCAATTAAAACGGTCGCCCAATGGTTTCCGCGCTCGGAGCGTGCCTTTGCCAACGCCCTGTTTAACTCTGGTACCAACATTGGCGCACTCATCGCCCCGGCGATCATTCCTCTCATTGCCATCAACTACGGATGGCGCTCCACCTTTGTCGGAGCGGGCATTCTGGGTGTTATCTGGGTCTTTTTCTGGATCCCGCTCTTCCGAGAAGCCCCCAAACTCCCCGAGGAAGAAATTACTTCCACGCGTAAAGTGCCGTGGCTCAGCTTGCTGGGCAAGCGACAAGCCTGGGCCTATATGGTCTGTAAATTCCTCACTGACCCCGTCTGGTGGTTCTATCTGATTTGGCTTCCAGATTATTTCAAGCGAGAGCAGCACCTCGATATCAAGGCTTCCGCACTGCCACTGGTGGTGCTTTACGGGATTGTGACGGTCCTTAGCATCTTCTCTACCTGGCTGGTGAAGCGCCTAGCAGAGAGTGGGCATGACATCGTGAAAGTCCGCAAGGTCTCCATGCTCATCTTTGCCCTCTGTTCGTTGCCCATTTTCTTTGTCCGGGGGTTGGGTATGTGGGAGTCTGTGTTGCTCATCGCTTTCGGTGCCTCTGCTCACCAGGCGTGGTCGGCTAGTCTTTACGCTACAATCTCTGACACCTTCCCGAAGGAGGCCGTGGCTTCGGTCTCCGGCCTCGGTGGTTTTGTGGGTTCGATCGGCGGGATGATTTTCCCGATCGTCGCCGGTCGCATTCTGGATGCGAACGTCAATGGCTACGCCGTCCTCTTCGGTTTTTGTGCCTTCGCCTACGTGATTGCCTTCGCTATCCACCACATGCTGGTACCGAGGTTAGAGATGGCCGACGTCTGAGACTCGCCGCACTTGTAAGTAAAAAGGGCCCCAGTGATGGGGCCCTTTTTATTGGTGCGGCGCGCGGAGCTTAGCCGGCGACGACGATGTTCACCAGTTTGCCCGGGACGACAATCTCCTTCACGACGGGCTTACCGTCAGTGAACTTGAGAACGTCGGTGTTGGCCTTGGCCAGCGCCAGGAGGGCATCCTTGGAGATGTCCTTGGCAACCTTAGCCGTGGCACGCACCTTGCCGTTGACTTGGAAGATGACCTCGACGGTCGTCTCGATGAGTTTCGACGCATCGAGCTTGGGCCAGCCGGCTGCGGTGACGTTCTCCTTATGACCAAGGCGGGCCCAGATCTCCTCGCACACGTGCGGGGCGAACGGCGCCGCGAGGCGCACGAAGTCTTCGACGGTCGAGCGCCGCAGGGCAGGGGACTTCTCGGCGACGTTCAT
>CAIKRN010000066.1 GCA_903829855.1 uncultured Opitutia bacterium | reverse complement strand
TACTTCTTCGCTGGCACCGGAACGTCATCCCCCGCCGAAGCGGAGGGTGGTGCCGGCACGGCACCCGCAGCCTTAACCACGGCATTTTCAGCCACCGATTTGGCCAGCCGCTTCACGGCCGCACCGCAGGCAGGCGAGGCGGGATTCAAATCTTGAGCCGAGAGCCAAGCCGCCAAGGCCGCGGCTTCAGCGCCATCCTTCTCCAACTTCTCAGCCATCCCGATGAGCTGGGCGTAATTCGCCACGAGCGGGGCAATATCAGAGCGGGTCTTCGCGAGCACGAGATCGTCGGACTCGTTCTTGTAAGTCTCCACGATGACATCCCACGCAAGGTAAGGATTATTCTGGGAGGCGAGCATGTTTGCCTTCTGGATATTTGCATCGAGCTCCCCGACGCGATTGACAACTTTGCGCAGCTTCTCGGAGCGCTCCTTGTCCTGAGCCAAGGCTAGGGCGTATTCGAGCTTCTTATTGAAGATCTCGCGCCACTTGGACTCCGTCATCAAACGATCAAATTCGGGGATTTTCTGGGCAAGCGTGTCTTGGCGATTCACGACTTGGATGGCGAATTCCTTCACCCCTGGATTCTGGGGCCAGATTTTGGCTGCGCGCTCCAAGGCAGCCTCGGCCTTCGCCGTGTCACCCGTGATGGCGGCGGACTTAGCCGAAAGTAGCGACATATTCGACGCGTTCATGGCGTTGGTCACCTTGGAGAGAATCGGGGCTCCCGGGAAATCTCGAGCGCGACCGCGGACCTTGTTCACGTAGCCCTCGACATTGGCGAGATCGTGCTCGTCGCCCAGGCGCTGTAATTCTCGCAAATCCTTCCAGAGCATGAGCATCTCGCGCTTCTTCTCCTGCGGATAGGCCATCACCACCGGCTCAAATTCACCCAGGAAGAAGGTTTCCTGCAAGCGTTCGAAGGCGGAATAAAGCTCACCCTGCTTCACTAAATCATCCACGGTCAGCATCCCCTTAGAGACATCCTTGATCGCCTCGCGCGAAAGCATGTCAAAGGATTCGAGCGTCGGCACGAAGTCGGAAATGGGGAAGAACTCCTTCACCTCCTTAGCCCCCACGACGATATTTTGACTGCCACCCTTAAAGAGCACGCGATAGAAGGCGCTCGTGATCATCGAATGGCGATAGCGTCGAGCCATTAGGAAAGAAACCATCTGGGACTGGAATTCGATTTTTGCCTTCAACCCGAGGGCGGTCATTTCCGCGTTTTTAGCCAAAATTTCCGCCTGAGTTCGGGCCTCATCCTTAACCTTGTAAGCCAACTCGGTGGTTCCGCTCGAAGACTTCCCGAGAGGCTTCGCCTTCGTGGCGACTTGAGAGCGTGCGTCGTTGGCTTCCTCAATCATATCGGCACGATTGACGATGATACCCTCCTGGACTTTGCGCAGCGTCTCGAGCTGGTTCTTGGTGATTTCAATCTGACGGAACTCCGACTTCATCGTCCAGATCTTCTGCACCTGCGTGGCAATCGTTAGGCAGTTATTCGCATCGACGTCGAATTCAGCGGCCTTAAAGAGTAGGTTAAAGGCCTCCTGTTGATTCCGATAATAGTTCTCCTGGTTGATATTGGCAGGCGAAAGGAGGGCATTGATCTGCTCCATCATCGCAATATAGCGCTTGAGGTCACCGGCATCAGCGGGGGCGGCGAGGTAGCGCTCGAAGCGGGCCCGCACGGCACGCGAGTTACCAAGATTCATCGTGCTGCCCTTCCACTGCATGGTGCCATTCTCCATATCCACGGAGTCGCTATTCACATTGAAGATACGGTCGGCACCACCCTCGGCGGTCGAACTCTTGAAGTCACCGCCGCCACCGCCGGAAACCGAGGCACCAGGAGGAGGAGCCTGAGCGACGCCCAGCACGGTCATCGCACACCAACCAAAGCAACAGAGAATGAGGTTACGCATGGCGGGAAATTAGAAGCGTTCGAGGCCTTCGACGACCAAGAGGTCGTGGCTGACGCGCAGTTTACACTTAAAGCGCTGGCCGACTTCGAACGAGTCGCCAGCGGAAACCGGGACGAAAATCGGGATGCGCCCAGTTGTACGTGCTGAGTCTTTTTCGATGGGCTTAACGGCGAGCACTCGGCCACGACCCTCCACGAAGGCCAACTGCTGCTCCACCTGACAATCGAGGCGGTACGCGTTGCCTTGGAGGGTCGCCCAATCCTTACGGTAGGATTCGGCCGAAAACGGCGTGAGGTCCGCAAACTTGCCGCCGCCACCCATCCGGGGGACGACGACAGCGACCAAAATAAAAATCACCACCACGGGAATACCGAGGGCGAAAAAGAGAGGGTTGATCTTGGACATGAAAAAGGGAGGGGGGCTCCTTAACTATCTAGGGTAACCAAGTTTAGGATTAGTTCCAGCGATTTTACTTGTAAGAAAAATCGCTGTCACGGCGCCCCGCGGCACCGCCGAGCAAGCCCCCGGGGTCGCCTCAGCCTAACTTAATTCCAGCGCTTCTGCTGACAGCCGTAGACGACCAAACAGACGCCCAGCAAGCCCTGCACAAGCAATACGGTCATACCCAGTGAATTGCTTGCCACATAAGCACTCTGATTGGGCATACTGGCCGTATAAGCGTCATAAAGAGGTAGCCCCATCATGGACTTCATGTAGCCGGACCAGCCCCAATAGGAATTAATGAACGGCCGGCAGACCCAGGTTAAGCTGGCCGGAAGGGCCAACACCACCCCCGACAGCGGAAGCTGGAAGCCCACCAAGTAAATCGAGAGCAGGGACGACTTCTCAGGCGAAGTCAGCATGGCGGAGAAACCCAGACAAACCACCGACATCGAAACACAACTCGCGGCGAGAATGCCCATCTGTTCACCCCAAGGACCCGGGAACTGGCAAATGAGCTTCACGAAGAAGCACATCCAGACGCCTTGGAAAATTGCGATCAAGGAGACGAAAATGATCTTAGAAAAAGCATAGGACCAAGGGCGCAACCCAGTCATGCGCTCTTTCTCGTAGAGCACGCGCTCGGCTGAGATTTCGCGTCCGCCGTTATTCGCTCCCATGAGCGTCAGCAAGATCACTTGGAACATCACCAACCCCGCGGCAAGTCCGGCGAGTTGGGCGCGCGACATCCTCACCGTCAGGGCCTGCTCCAATTCCGCCATGGAGGCCGTATTGCGGTCCAACGGAACTTTCAGGACATCCCACGCCCCATCGAGGTTGAAGATAATGACGAGTAGCGGGAAACCGAAGGTGATCGCGAGGGTCAGGCCGAGATATCCAGTATCGCGGAAGAATAGCTTCATTCGACGAGCCAACAAGGTGAAGAACTGCGAAACGCCATCGGGCACGACGGGGTCTGGCAACGGTTCGATTTCAGCCGGGGCGCCGACTTTGGCCACCGCTACCTCATAAGCATCCAGATGCTCGGCTTGATAGATGGCCCAGCGATCCCGCCAGGCGGCTAGGTCCGAGGCGTTCAACACTTCATAAAGGCGTAGCCCGTCGGGAATGCCAAAATACCCGAGTAAAGCATCGGGCGACCCCTGAAAGACGACATCCCCCTGGTAAACCACCGTGACCCAGTCGAACTGGTTGAGCTTACCGAGGTTGTGAATGATACAGACAAAGCTCTTCCCGCGCGTCTCCGCGAGATTACGCAAGAGCGCTAAGATCTGATCTTCCGATTGAGGATCGAGGCCAGAGGTCACCTCGTCGCAGACCATGCAAGGCGGATCCAGCGTGAGCTCTAATCCAAGCGAGAGACGCCGCAGCTGACCGCCAGAAAGCGCGGAGACCCGCTTGTCGCGATGCGGAGCCATCCCCGTCTCATTGAGCACTGAATCCAAACGCCGCTGGCGTTCTTGCGCGTCGGGCACGGCGAGACGCAGCGCATACTCCAGCGACTCCGAAACAGTGAGCTGAGGCTGGGCCGCGGTGAACTGAGGAGCGAAGCCCACTTTGCCCACAAGGTCTTCCGTGCAAGTGATTCGCTGACCGGCAAGGGCGGCCTCGCCCGATGAAGGCAGAATCCCGAGAATTGCCTTCATCAAAGTCGTCTTACCACACCCTGACGGCCCAATGACGGCGTTGAGTCCCCGGGGCAGGAAGCGGGCATTAGCACCATCCAGGATGACCGGGCCATTGGCACCAGCCTGAACAGTGAGGTTTTGGCAGCTCAGCATTGGTTGTAATCTTGCTTCACCCCCCTTGCCCGTAAAGGATTAACACTATGAACCCCCAAGCCCTCGCCGCCGCCCTGCTCGCGACCGCCGCCCTCGCGCCTCAGGCCGACGCTTTCCAGATGACCAAGAAGGCCATCAAAAATCAGGGTATCTTCGGCATCAAGGTGGCCAACACGGATATGGCCTTCTACGGACGGGCCGACGCAATCCTCTCCATCTCCTTCCAGGAGTACACGACGGGCTCCTTCATCGTCGCCGAAGTCGTCATCGACATGAAGGACTCCAATCAGCAACTGCGCATCTATTCAGCCCGCCCGCCCGGCTCAGCCGATATTGCCAATCGCGCCAATCGCGCCAGCTCGGCGAACTCCCAGAACCGAGGCCTCGACCCTAAGGACGCAAGCAAACTCCCGATACCCAGTCAGCTCGCCTCCATCGAATCCAAGGTCAACAACATCGTCAGCGGCAGCACCGGGGACATCGTCGTCAAGACCTACCCGACCACCACCCATGCCAAGACGGTGGAGATGGTCGTCCTGACCAAGGCCGAACTGCAGCAGCTGTACTCCAAAATGATCACCCTTTATACGGGCTTTGAAGTAGAAGCCGTCGATGGCGCTTCGGTCGAAGGCTCGAACGGGGCGACTACCGCCACTACCGCCACGGGCGCGACCGCTACCAAGATCAAGATCAACCAGATCGGCGGGGTCCTGTTCACGCTCGAGTAAATCGGGGAACACCCCCGCACGCCTCGTTTTGCGGGGCGAAACGCCCCTCCCCGACCTTTCGGGCAAGTCCGGCTTGACCGTCCCGAAGGCGTCCGCTTGTGTCCGCCCTTACTCCCATGGCCTCCCTCCCCGTCAATCGTATCAAGAAGAAGAACATCATGAGCTACAACGGCGAGCTCTGCATCGTTCTGGAGTGCCTCGTGCGCACCCCCCCGAACAATGCCTCCTACGTCCAAATGGAACTCCGCTCCATCAAGACCGGTGCCAAGATTCCCGTACGTTGTGGTATCGGAGTCAGCTTCGACGTCTTCGACAACAGCACCAAGTCCCTTGAGATGTCCTATGAGGCCGACGGCAGCTACGTCTTCGTCGACACGAGCACCAACGACGAATATTACATCTCGGCTGCCTCCCTGGCGGACTCCAAGGAGTTCCTGATTTCAGGCACCTCCTACATGGTGCTCTTCGTCGAAGATAAGCCCATCACCGTCGACCTCCCCCCTTCCGTCATCGTCGAAGTCCTCGAAGCCCCGCCCGCCGTGAAAGGCGACACGGCTGGCAATGTCCAGAAGACCGTGACCTGCGAGAATGGCCTCCAGGTCAACGTCCCGCTCTTCATCAAGCAGGGCGAGAAGATCAAGGTCAGCACCGAGAATAAAGAATACCTCGGACGCGCCTAAGCCGCCCCGACAGGCGCAGCAGCGAACCCCGGCCAGCCGGGGTTCTTTTTTGGGCAAACCTGCCAACTTCATCCCCCTGCCCGGGAGTGCGTAGACCCGCAGGGATTCGAACCCCGACAAGGAGAACCAAAAACTCCTGTGCTACCATTACACCACGGGTCTGCGCACCCCGACTGAAGAGCGACTCACGGGTCGGAGTCAAGCGAGACCAAGGCGGGGTTGACGCTGGGGAGTCTCTGGCTCATTTCCCCTGTATGCCCGCCACCACCGCCAAGAAGCCGAAGTATCGTCGTATCGTGCTGAAAATCAGCGGCGAAGCGCTACGCAACGACTCGACGGGCGAAGCCATCGACAGCAAGGTCCTCGACCGCCTCGCCGAGGAGCTCCGCTCCATCCAGAAAATCGGCACCCAAGTCGCCGTCGTCGTCGGTGGCGGGAACATCTTTCGCGGCCTCGCCGGCGCCCGCGCCAATGGCACCGACCGCACGACGGGCGACAACATGGGCATGCTTGCCACGGTCATCAACGGCCTCGCGCTCATGGACCGCCTCGAAAAGGCCGGCCTAGAGTGTCGCGTGATGACCGCCATCCCCATGGACCGTATCGCCGAGCCTTTCATCCAACGCCGCGCCACGCGCCACCTCGAGCGCGGTCGGATTGTCATCTTCGTCGCCGGCACGGGAAATCCGTATTGCACGACGGACTACGCCGCCGCGCTCCGCGCTAATGAAATCGGCGCCGATGCGATCCTGAAGGCCACCAAGGTCGACGGCGTCTACGACAAGGACCCGATGAAGCACAAAGACGCCAAGCGCTACACGCGCGTCTCCCACGCCGAAGCCCTCCAGAAACGCCTCGGCGTGATGGATGCCGAAGCCTTCTCCCTCTGCGAAGCCAACAAACTACCGATTATCGTGTTCTCAATGTCCGATAACGGCGCCGTCAAGAAAGCCGTCCTCGGCCAGCCCATCGGTACACTCGTCGCCTAAATTTCCAACCACCCACCCTACCCTCATCAATTCTATGGATATCAAGAAAGTCATCGCCGACGGCGCCACCGCCATGAAAAAGGTCGTCGAACACACCCAGCACGAATTCGCCACGCTCCACACCGGGAAGGCCACCCCAAGCATGATCGAGAACATCCAGGTTCACGTGGAATCTTACGGCATGACGCAGCGCCTCAAGGACATGGCCGCCATCACCACCCCGGACGCCCAGACGATTGTCGTCCAGCCTTTCGACAAGGCCGTGATGGATGACATCCGCAAAGCCATCCAGGCCGCCAACGTCGGCATTAACCCCGTCCCGCAGGGTAACTTCATGCGCTGCCCGGTTCCCTCCCTCTCCGGCGAACGACGCATTGAACTCGCCAAGCGCGCCACCCAAATGGCCGAAGAAGGTAAAGTCCGCGTCCGCAACGCCCGCCGCGACGCCCTCGAAACCCTGAAAAAGGGCAACAAGGATAAGGTCGTCACTGATGATGATTTGAAGCGCTCTGAAAAAGAAATCCAGACGCACACCGACAACTTCACCAAAGAGATCGAGAAGCATCTCAAGGCGAAGGAATCCGACCTGACCGGCAACTAAGCCCACCCCGGCGACACCTGACGGCGCTCCGCATCGGAACGCCGCCCTCCGACGCCGACTTTTTATTTCCATGAATATTCACGAATACCAAGCCAAAGAACTGTTCGCTCAGTTCGGCGTCGCCGTGCCCAAGGGCGTGGCGGTCAAATCCGCCGCCGAATTCGAAGGCGCCCTCGCCAAGATCGACACCGCTGGTGGCATCATGGTGAAATCCCAGATTCATGCGGGTGGCCGCGGTAAGGGCACTTTCACCGATGGCTTCAAGGGGGGCGTAAAGTTCTCGCCGACCAAGGAAAAGGCGCTCGAAAACGCCAAGGCGATGCTCGGCAACACCCTTGTAACCGCCCAGACGGGCGAAGCCGGCCGCAAGGTCCAGACCATCTATTTTACCGAGGCCGCCAATCTCGGCAAACGCCCAGACGGCCGCGACGACGAGTACTACCTCGCCATCCTCCTCGACCGCGCGACGTCCTTCCCCGTCATCGTGGCCTCCACCGAAGGGGGCATGGAAATCGAGCACGTCGCCCACCACACGCCCGAGAAGATCTTCAAGGTGCACGTCGACCCGGCCGTCGGCCTCCAGGCTTTCCAAGCTCGCCAGATCGCCTTCTCGCTCGGCTTCTCCGGCGACCTCTTCAAACAGTGCGTCACGCTCGTCACCAAACTCTACCAGTTCTACTGGGAAAAGGATTGTGCGATGGTTGAAGTGAACCCGCTCTTGGTTACGAAGGAAGGTAAGCTCCTCGCCCTCGACGCTAAGGTATCGTTCGATGACAACGCCCTCTTCCGACACCCCGACGTAGTCGCCCTGCGCGACCTCAACGAAGAAGATGCCAAGGAAATTGAAGCCTCGAAATTCGGCCTCTCCTACATCGCCCTCGATGGCAACATCGCCTGCCTCGTCAACGGCGCCGGCCTCGCGATGTCCACGATGGATATCATCCAGCACTTCGGCGGTAGCCCGGCCAACTTCCTCGATGTCGGCGGCGGCGCCACGAAGGACCAGGTGACGGCGGCTTTCAAG